>JAOAFK010000017.1 GCA_026416315.1 Syntrophorhabdaceae bacterium
TTCAACTAACTTTTAGTTGCTCCATCATAAAAAATGGTGCGTGATTTGAAGTAAAGAAAGGAGGTTGCCTGTTTATAATGTTTTTTATTAAATGTTTTTTTTTAAATTCTTTATCTAAAAATTTTCTTACCCTTGACCTACTCCACCCTTCTGGATGGATAAAGTCTGTATATAGTGAGAGGTCTCCCTGATAAAATGGCTTTAATATTAGGCCCTCTGCATTAGGGGTATTAACAGGCATATTGAATATGGCAATGTTTATAAAGTCTATAAGGTCGTGGTATTCCAAGATAAAATCCATAGTTTTTTCAACGGATTCGTCTGTTTCGTAAGGTGTGCCGAACAATAGGTATACATATGTGCCGATGCCTGCAGTTTTTATATTTATTAATGCCCTTTTTACCCTTTCCATATCTATGCCCTTTTTCATTTTATTGAGCACCCTTTGGTCTGCTGATTCAATACCCATCTTCAATAAAACACAACCTGATTGTTTTAATGCCTGTAAATACTCTATTTGTTCCATGCGTGTGTCCCATCTTACAAAACCATACCATGGAACTGAAAGAGGTTTTTCTGCAATCTTTATAAGCACCCGAGGGTGTATGGCATTGTCCGTTAAGTGTATGAGAGAAGGATTATATATTTTTACCATTTCTTTTAGTTCCCTTAAAGCATATTCAGGCTCAACCTGTATATATTTATTCCCCTCTGCCCTTTCAGGACAGAATGTGCATCTATTCCAGTAGCAACCCGTTGAAGTATTGTAGGGAAGGACAAATCCGTAAGAAAGATATAGCTCTTTTTTAAATTTTTCATAGTCTGGTGTATAAAGTTTTTCTATGGGAGAATCTATACCGAACATGGAAAGGAGGGGTTTCTCTCCTGGACCAGGGATAATTTTATCCACAAGTCCTTGAAATAAATCTATCGTTACACCCCTTTTTACCCATGAGTTTACGAGGCTTCCGCCTATTATGACATTTATATCAGGTCTTATATATTTTAAAAAACCTATCATCGCAAAGGCACACAGGGCCTGACTTAAATAGTTTATAGAAAATCCTGCTATAGTTATGGGATCTGTTTTCAATATGGCCTCGAATCGTCTAAAAAAATAATCAAAAAAGACGTTATTCTTGAATGTTTTTGCTGAGGTAATTAGATCTGTGCTTTTAACTGGAGAAAGTGCCCTGTCCACATAATCGGATAGGGTAATCTTTATTTCTTTTTCTATGCCTGCCATTTCAAGCAAACGATTTATTTCAAGGACGATTTTTTTATATTTCCATATGTTTTCAAAGGCCTGACCATGTTTTATGGCAGATATATTTGTCCCAAGATGTTTCATAGACCTTTTAGACCATGTGTCAACGGGTTTATCTGTGTTTTTTAGAAGCCAGTGGATACCTTCAATGTTGGCATCTATTATTTCATGAGGTATGTTGTGTTCTGTCAGGGCACCTGAAAGCCTTGCTAAACCTAAAGGCGGCTCGCTGGGTATGGAAATGGGAGGATATATTAAAAGAAGCACAGCTTAAAAAAGAGGCTACCCTTCGTCAGTGATAATTCTGAGTCTCATATTCGGGTAAATTTTACCTGTCTTTAAATTATTTGCAGATTTTAATTTTTCTTTATCAATACCGTATTTATTCGATATGGATGCAAGGGTTTCACCCTTTTTTACAATATGAATCTTATATTTAGCCTGATTTTTTGTTTTTTTTGCCTCACCATGCTTAACGAGTTTTAGCTTCATGTCCACGAACACCTTCTCGCTTTTCATGTTGTTCGCTTCCATAATTGCCTTCATGGGGATACCGTATTTATTCGATATGGATGCAAGGGTCTCACCCTTTTTTACAATATGGACATTCGGTATGGCAGTCTTTTGTTTTCTATCAACAGGTTTTTTCTGTGCATGGGCAATCATTGTTTTGGTGGCACCTGTGTCTCTGTATCGAGGTATATATAAAACCATACCCCTTTTTACCTTAAGATGTCCGTCAATTCCGTTTACAAGGACCAAGTCTTCATAGGTTATCCCGTATCTTTTCGTGATCATACCGACAGTCTCTGATTTTTTCACCCTATGTTTTGTCACGCCCTTTATGGCACGTTTTTCTTTTAATGCCACCTCAAGTCGTTCGTTAAATAAGTTAATATTCAGGTCTTCCGGGAGTTTAATTTTGTAGTTGTTTTCATCCGGTGGGGTTATGCCTCTTAATATTTCAGGATTATAAGATTTAAGGATTGAAAGATCCATAGATGCCGCTTTTGCAATGTATGTGAGCGGTGTAGCAGGCGGAACCCTTACCTCTTTAAATCTTATGGGTTCTTCATATGTGATATCTCCAAACCCGTATCTTTCCGGATATTTTGCAATGATGGCAGCGGCTATCAATTTAGGGATATACTCTCTTGTTTCTTTTGGAAGGGCATTGTATTTGAAAAGCTCCCAGAAATCGTTTGTATTGTGCTTATTTATTGCCCTTTCAACTCGGCCTTCCCCGGCATTATAACCTGCTGCAGCAAGATACCAGCAACCGAACTGGTTGAAGAGGTCCCTCAGGTATTTTGCAGCAGCAACGGTTGATTTTTCTGGGTCTCGCCTCTCATCTATCCAGAAATTTACCTTTAATCCATATCTTTCACCTGTGGTATAGATGAATTGCCATGGGCCACTTGCCTTTTTAGGAGAATATGCCCTTGTGTTGAAGCCGCTTTCAATCATGGCAAGATATACCATGTCTTCCGGGAGGTCATTCTCCTTTAGAATCTCTTTCATGATAGGAACATAGTAACGGGCGCGCTTAAGCCAGTTGGTGAATACCTTTCTTTTTTCCGTGGTAAAATACTGGATATAATAATCTACCGCATCATTGAAAACGATGGGGATATCAAAATCTTTACGGATATCTGGAGTTAAAAGGGCAGAAACATCGTCTTCTTCGTCTGATGCCTGGGTTATATTTTTTGCTGGATCGTCCTCATATGATTCTTTTTTATAAATTGCTATTTCTCTGGTTAAACTGGGTTTTTCTACCTCTCTTGATAGAGAGCCCCCTTCGTCTTTTACTATTACAATCCCGCTCTTGTTTTTTTCTTTAACAGTATCTTTAACGACAACAGCATTTGCCGAACAACCTATAGTCAGAGCAATTAGAAAAGATATGATATAGACCCTTCTTACAATCATATATTAGTGATAATAGAAATTAAAAGGCACAGATGTCAACAAAAATCGAATGTTTTCCCTATTAGACCCCTGTAGCCCATAGCAAAACTGTATGCATCCATCCTTTTTTTCCCTTCAAGCTGTAACTCCTTTATAATAAGCACACCCTTTCCTGTGGCAACTAAAATTCCTGTTTTATTCACATCAATTATTGTTCCTGGCGCTTTATCTACTTTTATATCCATTGTTTCGCTTTTAAATATTTTAAGTATTTTTTTATCAATAAAGGTATAAGCGACAGGCCATTGAATAAATGCCCTCACCATATTTTTTATATCTTTAGCAGATGCGGACCAGTTGATAAGCCCCATCTCTTTTTTTATTAATGGTGTATATGTGGCAAGGCCATGGTCTTGTTGTTTTCCCTCAATCTTGCCTTCCTGTTCTATACGTTTTATTACATAAGGGAGCAATTCGCCTGACCTTTTTGCGAGTTTCTCCGATAGCGTTATGGCATCATCTTTTTCTTCTATATCCATAATTTCTTGATATACAATGTCTCCTGCATCCATAAATTCATTCATCTTAATGATTGTTATACCTGTTTTTTCTTCACCTTTTAAAAGCACCCACTGGATGGGAGATGGCCCCCTGTAGGCAGGAAGAAGAGAGGGATGTACATTTATGGAGCCAATGGATGGGATATCGAGGATTTTTTTTGGGATTATTAAACCAAAAGAAACAACTACAAATAGATGGGGATTAAATTCAAGGATAGAGAATATATTGGGTTCTTTAAAAGAATCGATTTCAACAACGGGAATAGAATGTCTTTCTGCCTCTTTTTTTATCTCACTATCTTCAAGCATATAACCTCTACCTTTCGGTTTTGGCTTTTTGGTAACCACACATTTTATGGAATTCACAATCGCTTTGTATGAAGGGATGGAAAAGGCAGAGGTGCTGAAAAAGACTATGTTCATCTGTTTTTCTGTTTTAAATATTTCTTTTTAAAAATTTCTTTTTTTACAGGACTCAGATAATCAATGAAAAGTCTTCCGTTTAAATGGTCTATTTC
>JAOAFK010000050.1 GCA_026416315.1 Syntrophorhabdaceae bacterium
ATAAGTCCTTTATCTGAAAGGAGTCTTAGAGCACCTGTTACTGACGGATATGTAATGCCTAAGCGCTTGGCAATATCCCGAGGTCTTACAGCTTTCTTTTCAGAAATAATCTGATATATCGCCTCAAGGTAATCTTCAAGACTTGCAGAAATGGTCTCTAAAGCAGTCATATACACCTCTTTTATTGATTATTAGTCATGCCTAATTAATTATATTATGGCTAATAGTTTGTCAAGGGAAAAATAAAAAATTGACATGGAAAGATTTTTAATGTTTTAATTATTTAAGATATTTTGTCTGGCTTTCAATGGAAGAGAAGTGAGAATCTCCCGCTGTCCCGCAACTGTAATGGGCGAAAAAGTCAGGATTGGTTAAAAGCCAGCCACTGTCCGCATAAGGCGGATGGGAAGGTATCCTGATATGCCCTAAGCCAGGAAACTTTGGGTCAGGCATCAAAAACACATCCTTACGAGGTATAAGGAGGGTTTCGATGAATCTGAAATATCCATAAAGCACCTTATTCAAAAAGTTAAAGCATAAAATTTCCGTTCTAAACATAAGTATTTTTACGATTAAAAAGGAAAGGAGTACTTTTATGAAGACCTATGCCTATGGTTTCCCAAGACTGGGAATGAATAGAGAATATAAAACAGTTATTGAGTCATACTGGGCAGGCAGAATAAAAGAAGAAAAGTTAATGAGGGAAATAGAAAACTTAGAGAGAAAAATACTTCATACTTATAAAGCCAATGTAGATAATTTTCCTGTTGGTGAGATGACTCTCTATGATAAGATGCTTGATACTGCTACTTTAATAGGTCTTTATAAGACCAAAACAATCAATGATTATTTCAGGCTCTGCAGGGGTAAAAATGCCCTTGAAATGACCAAATGGTTCAATACAAACTATCACTATCTTATCCCGAGAATAAAGGAAAATTACAAGCCGTCAATATTTAAACCAGAAATAGAAAGACTTAAGAGGCTGTGCAGTGATTATAAAGAAGGACTGCCTTACTTTATAGGCCCATTTACGTTTCTTAAACTATCTAAATCAGCCAATCCTCAAAATTTTAAATTTCATCTCATGGAAATAACAGATCTATACTGCGACATTGTCAAGGAGTTTCATGCAGTGCATTTAGATGAACCTGCCCTTGTATTGGATTTGACAGAAGAGGAATTAAAGCTATTCAGACTCGCTTACTCAAAGATAGGCAGATACAATGCAAATATTTTTCTCTTTACCTACTATGACTCTGTGGATTGTCTTGAAGAGCTCTACGATTTGCCTGTGAAAGGAATTGGGCTTGATTTTATCAACGGTAGAGATAACTTTATTAATATTAGATCCAAAGGATTCCCTGATGACAAAATGCTGTTTGCTGGTATTGTAAACGGCAGAAATGTATGGAAGACAGATATAAAAAAGGCAGCTTCCATTTTAAAAGAGCTTTCTCTACATTCAAAAAATATTGTAATATCCAATGGCTCTCCTCTCTATCACCTACCTGTTACAGTTAAAGGCGAAAAAACTCCTGTCAATGATAAGCTGGCCTTTGCAGAGGAAAGACTCGGTGAGATAGCTACCTTAAAAAAGATTATGGAAGAAGATGGAAAAGGAATAACTATACTACCTGATGATGCTTTTTTTAATAATCATCCAATAGAAAAAACGAGACTATCTAAAAAATTCTATGTAAGGTCACTGCCCTATAGTGAAAGAATAATCAAACAGAAGAAAGCATTGAACCTGCCTCTATTTCCAGCCACAACCATAGGGAGTTTTCCACAAACACCAGATGTGCGTCAGGCAAGAACCGCATACAAAAGAAAAGAGATGTCAGAAGGTGAATACAACTCCTTTATAAGGAAAAAGATTCAGGCAACTGTAGAGCTGCAGGAACAACTCGGACTGGATGTTCGCGTTCATGGTGAATATGAAAGGTCTGACATGGTGGAATTCTTTGCAGAAAAGTTAAAAGGGTTTGCAACAACAAATAATGGATGGGTCTTATCATACGGCACAAGAACGTATAGACCACCTATAATATTTGGTGACATTGAAAGACAGGATAAAATGACCGTTGACTTTATAAAATATGCCCAGAGCTTAACCCAGAAACCTGTAAAAGGGATCTTAACAGGGCCTGTAACGATAATTAAATGGAGTTATGTAAGAGATGACATTCCCGTTGAAAAAATTGCCCTACAGCTTGCCCTTTCATTAAAGGCAGAGATAATGGATTTAGAAAAGGAAGGCATAAAGATTATTCAGATTGATGAACCAGCTTTTAAAGAAGGGGCCCCCATTAAAAAGAGAAACTGGGATAGATACTTCAGCTGGGCGGTAAACAGCTTCAATCTCTGTATCTCAGAGACAAAACCGGAAACTCAAGTCCATACACACATGTGCTATTCAGAATTTGGGGAGATTATAGAATACATAATGAAGATGGACTTTGATGTCATCTCCATTGAGGCATCAAGGAGCAAAGGAGACATAATTGATGCCTTTAAAGAAAAAGGCTTTAAAAAGCAGATAGGGTTAGGGGTGTGGGATGTCCACAGCTATCAAACAGCAAAATCACACAGCATGATTAAGGTCATTAAAAAGGCACTCTCTGTTTTCTCTCCAGAACAATTGTGGATAAATCCTGACTGTGGCTTAAAGACAAGGGAATGGAAAGAGACTGTTGAAAACTTAAAAAATATGATGAAGGTGGTAGAGGTAATGAGAAACAGTAAAGATTTTCTTCTGGATGATGGCAGGGAGGTTTAATATGGGTGAGGCAGCAAAAGATGTATTAAAGATTGAAAACCGCATACTTATGCGTGATATGGCCTATGAAAAAATAAAAGATGCCATACTGAAGGGCATGTTTAAACCTCATGCAAGACTCATAGAAGAAAAGATTGCAGGTTTAATCGGCACAAGCAGAACCCCCATAAGAGAGGTATTTCAAAGACTGGAAAAGGATGGGCTTATATATAGAAGACCGAGAGGTGGTTATGCAGTGGCTGAAAATAACGAAAATATTCAGAAAGAACAAACCGAATTGTTGTTGGGGTTGATATGTTTTGCAGTATATCTTGCTACCATGAAAATATCTGAAGAGAACATAAAGACCCTTGAAGAAATTTTAAAAAATGAGGAAAAGGCGATTCAGCAGAGAGACATCCACAGCTTTTATTTGAACACTCTAAGATTCTATAGAACAGTATTCCTCTGTGCAGAAAACAGGATACTTTTTAATCTAACAAAGATGAATTCCATAGGTAACTTTATAGCCAACACCTTAAAAGAGAATTCTTTAAATGACCTTAAAAAACGGATTCGACACCACAGAAAGATTATCTTTTATATAAAAAAAAGGAATCCTGATATGGCTGAGAAAAGTGTAAGAAGGATGTGGTCATCAAATAAAGACAGAATTTTTTAGCTTTTTAACTGTTGAGACTCACCACTTCAGGCTGGCAAGAAACTGGATAGGGCTGTTTAGCACACCCAATTAGGAC
>JAOAFK010000111.1 GCA_026416315.1 Syntrophorhabdaceae bacterium
TCACCCTTATCCTCATCCCATCTCTTTGCACCTTCAATCTCTTTTGTATATGGTAGGCTTTGAATATTAACCTTTTTCATAAAATGAAACTAACATAGATGTTTGACTCTTTCAATGAAGTTTTCTAAAAAAAATATTTAAAAAATAAAAAGACGCAGGCGATAAACCTGCGTCCATAAATTATTCTTGTTTGTAAACAGATGCCTTTTAGAGGGCGCTTGCCTTCTGTCTAAATGCTTTCATATCTGCATTTAGGATATTTTTAGCCCTATCATCGAGAACATCTGTTATGAAAGGTATCTTCGTCTCTCTTTCAGTCTCACGATTTGCAGAGAAGATATCATCTCTGGAAATTTCTGAGATCTTGAACTTACGGGCACCAGCCATAAGCTGCTGTAGTCCTGCTGCAAGTTTATCCGCAAGGGTCCACATGGCAATGGCACCAAAAGGTATATTTTTCATTTCATTTTCACCCACTTTTTTCTGCACATCGAAGTATCCAGCAAATATCTCTTCAGCTGTGGAACCCAATTCTTTAACTGCAGGGGCAAGGTCGTCCCAGTTACCGTTCACAATCTTCTTCCTTTCAGGCCTTAATACACCTTCAATGTTTGAACCAACAAACCCCGGTATCATCACTGCCCTACCCATACATACTAATTTTGTAAAAGGTGAACCAAGGGCGAGTGCTTTAAAGATGTGATCCTCTCTTGCAAGGCCACCGGCAAAGGCCATATCCACAACCTTTTCTCCTTTTGAGGCAAGAATGGATGCGTATTCATAAGCCTTTGAATGAAGAAGTATAGAAGGTACACCCCATGTCTCCATCATATTCCAAGGGCTCATCCCTGTTCCACCACCTGAACCATCAATGGTCAACAGATCAAGACCTGCATCTGAGGCGAATTTAATGGCCATGGCAAGGGCCTCCATGCCGTATGAACCTGTTTTTAGGGTAATTCTTTTAAAGCCTATTTTTCTTAAATATTCTACTGATGCCATAAAGGATTCATAAACCTGCTCTGGTGTGGATAATTCTGTATAACCAAGACGGCTGTGTCTTGCAAAGGCCTTTATTGCCCCTTTCTCAAAAGCTTTTTGTACTTCGGGCTTTGTTGGGTCTGGATCCACTATATATCCCCTATCCTTTAAAAACAGGGCGTATCCCAAACTATCCACCTGAATCTCTCCACCTATGTCCTTTGCACCCTGACCCCATTTCAACTCGATTATCACTTTATCACCGTATTTGTTAATCACATATTCGGCAACACCATTTCTCGTATCCTCAACATTTAACTGAACTAATATTCCACCGTATCCATCAAAATAACGGAGATATGTCTCTATCCTTCTATCAAGCTCTGGAGCTTTTATAGTTTTGCCGTCTTTTATAACGGCCTCTCTATCAACACCTACCACATTCTCTCCTACAACTATAGGTATGCCGATTAAAGCTGCACCGATGGCAAAAGAATCCCAGTATTTTGCCGCAATAAATGTAGAACCAAGGGCACCTGTCATAATGGGCATTCTACATTTGGTTTTTATTTCACAACCAAACTCTGTTTCGATATTTACATTAGGAAATATGCAATCATCTGAAGAGTTTGATAGACCATTCGGTAGACCATAAGCACCATAATTATAACCTTGAATTCTCAATGAATTATAAGACACACCAATATGGCATGTATTTGAGCTTCCCGCTGTTACAAGACCAAAGTCTCTTGGATAAAGGAGTTTTCTACCTTTTAAACTGGATAACCATGTTTCACATCTTCCTTTACAATCTGCCCTGCATAATGTACAGAGACCTGATTCAGCAGGATTTCCGCGATTTACAGTCCCGATTGCATCATTTGATTTTGGCCATTCAATCATTTTAACCTCCTTTTTCTGGCAATTCTATACCTATTAAACGGTAACTAATTACCGATATTAAAATTTTAAATTTTTTGGATATTAACAGTTAATTTTAAAATTGTCAAGTACAATTGAAATAAAAAAAGTAAAAATTTTTATTGAAAAAAAAGTGTTTAAAAAATATAATTTGAAAAAAAATGGCAATTTTGCCATATTAATAAAACATATTACCGTAGAAAGGATTATGTATGGATAAGAAAATAAGAAAAAAAGAACTTATAATTTTAAATGTATTAAAAGAATCGGAAAAACCCTTAACAAGTTCAAAGATTGCAGAAAAGCTCGAATTAACAGGTTACGATATAAGTGAACGAACTATAAGGCTTTATCTTAAAAAGCTTGAAGATGAAGGTTTTGTAGAGAGTAATGGTAAAAAGGGTAGCAAAATTACAGAAAAAGGTGTAAATGAACTTAATTCTTCATGGGTAATAGAAAAGGTAGGATTTCTTTCGGCTAAAATTGACAGGATGTCTTATCAGATGAGTTTTGATATTAATACCCTGACAGGAACAGTTGTCATTAATATCACTGTTGTTGAACCCCAGCACCTTTTGAAAAATCTGAAATATATTGAAAAAATCTATGCAGACGGTTATGCCATGGGGCATCTATTAACAATTTTGCCTCCTAACGAAACATTCAATCATATAAATATCCCTCAGGGGATGGTGGGGATAGGTACCGTATGTTCCATCACCTTAAATGGAGTGCTCTTAAAACACGGCATACCGACTATATCGAGATTTGGGGGGCTTCTTGAGCTTAAAGATAAAAAACCTGTAAGGTTCGTTGAAATCATCATGTATGACGGCACAAGTATCGATCCCCTTGAGATATTTATAAGAAGCGGCATGACAAATTATATGGGTGCCATAAAAACAGGGAACGGCAGAATTGGTGCAAGCTTCAGAGAATTTCCTGCTGAGAGCAAAGATAGGGTTGAAAAGCTCGACGAAAGATTAAAGAGAATAGGCCTTGGTGGACTTGTGGGCATTGGCATGCCTGGTCAGAGCTTTCTCGACATTCCTGTTAGTGAAGGGAGGGTCGGTGCCATAGTGATAGGCGGGCTTAATCCAGTATCCATACTTGAAGAAAACGGTGTAAGGGCATATTCGAGGGCAATGGCAGGCTTAATAGATTTCAGCAGGCTTTTTCATTATAAAGAGTTAGAAGAGAGACTGAAAGAGTTCATTTAAATGTCTTTAAGGCAATTTTTAATTGAAAACACGCTACAGATATATGATATAAAATGTTAAAGTTATGAACGCCTATTATGTTCATGCTTTTTTTGTAGTATTAGGTTTTCTCTTGATGGTTATGGGATTTATCATTGTAAGATTTTTAAGATCAAGAAGATGGTGGTTAAAGGTACACAAAATAGTGAATATAAGTGGTACTGTGTCTTTATTATTGGGAATTTTTGTCATCATGTTTTACAAAATCCATTTCGGGTTAAAACTCTTAAGTTCTATTCATTCTTATTTAGGTCTTTTTATTGGTTTTATATCAATAGGTTCATTGATTTTCGGTCTTCTTCTTGTTAGGTTATATCAGAACAGAAAACTTCTTCTAACTTTTCACAGGCTTTTAGGAAGGACTCTTTTGATATTAATGGTCGTAAATATAATTTCGGGTTTAATAAAATCAGGTATTGTAACTCTATAATAATTAAAAACTAATCTGTT
>JAOAFK010000148.1 GCA_026416315.1 Syntrophorhabdaceae bacterium
GCCTACCTGCGTATATGTAAGTCTTATTCCTTCTTTCATAGAAGGTAGGATAACCGAATAGGACATCCTCCCGAATCCATGGGCAAGAAGTACCACAATGGTTCCCGTAAATACAATTACCCATGCATAATGGAAAGAAAAGTGAAGGCGTCTCATGTTGTTTTATTTAATTTTCTTATAAGAGACTGTTTAATAGGCCCCCCATTTTTAAAATAATAAAACATACTTTCAGTGCCATCTGCAATTTCTTTCTGATGAAATATATTTATAGCGAATTATTTTTGATTATCTCAATATTTCAATTTTATTCAGTGTCCTATTTTTATTAAAGATTTTCATTAGTATTTTTTGAATTGAAAATTTTGACTTTTATTAAGGTCATGGCAATTCTGATTTTTTGATTTATTTTTTCATGGTTTCTTTTGAAAAGAGGATGCTTATCAAAGAAATTATGCTTCCAATAAAGAGGAACCAGATAATCGCCTGATAGCCTGAAGGTGTATAAGTACTTCCAATCTTACCGTATCTATCGAGGATATGTCCCAAAAGGGGCTGAAAGATCAAACCACCTATAAAAGGAAATATATTCATAGTGCCCATAGAAG
This sequence comes from Syntrophorhabdaceae bacterium, assembly GCA_026416315.1. GTDB lineage: Bacteria > Desulfobacterota > Syntrophorhabdia > Syntrophorhabdales > Syntrophorhabdaceae > JAKORG01. Next base: position 606 of record JAOAFK010000148.1, read on the forward strand.
TGCCTGCAATTTCATCTGAAAAATATTCTTTTGTTGCAATTATTGCAATGGTGCCCACTGAACTTATGGTAATACCCATAAAAAAGAATACAACATAAAGGGCTAATCTATTTAGTTTATTAAAACATAAAGCAAGTATTAGCCAGCAAAGAATATTTATTATAGATGACCCTACAAGTATCTTTTTTCTGCTGGATAGGGTCTTATCAGATAGATGACCAAGCACAGGGCTTATAAAAATCATGGCAAATGCAATCATAGAAAGGATATTACCTGTTTCATATTGGGTAAACCCGTAAACATCCATAAGATATGGCCCTGCCCACAGACCATAAAAACCAAAAAGCGCTCCACCTCTGAAGGTAAACCATATGGCTATTGCCCAGAAATGCCTTTCTTTTAATATAACATTCAGGCCATAAAAATATCCCTTGTTAAACATCTGTGGGTTCTTTGGTGGCTCTACAACTTCAGGAAAACCTTTCTTTTCAGGAGTATCCGATATAATCTTCCAGGAAATCAAGGTCATTATGATGGATATAAAGCCTATGAAGATAAAAGACGCACGCCAGCCAAACATCTGAGATGTCAGGGCAAGAGGAGTTGTGGCCACAAGCCATCCAACACCCCCAATGGACATGAGCATCCCAGAAATTCTTGCATACTCTTTTGGCCTGAACCAGCAAGCAAGGATCTTCATGGTTCCTATAAATATTGCAGACACACCAAATCCCACAAGCACACGGGATAACAATGCAAGACCAAAATTATTTGATAAACCGAACAATAAAGAGCTACATGAGGCCACTATTCCAAAAAATATTATGACCTTCTTTGCACCCCAGCGGTCAGAAAGGAAGCCAACAGGGATCTGCATAACACCATATGAATAAAAATATGCCGATGCGAGTAAGCCCAAAGAAGCCCCTGATACTTGAAAACACTTAATCAAATCCGAGGCAACTACAGCAGGGGCTACCCTGTGAAAATAAACGAGGAGATACTGGATCGCAAGGGTCCAGAAAATAAACCACCTATACCTTAATGTTTTTGACAAAGAATGTTCTGCCAAATGTTTCTAAATTTATTAATGTATGATTTAAAGTCTTTTAAAAAATGAACTACTGTCTTCCCTTCTGCATCTTTTTCATCAACTCTTCCATCTTTTCTTTATCAAGTCCCATCTCCATTCCCATAACCTCATGGACACTGTTGGCCTTTTTGTATCCTTTAGGCACCTCAAACATTGATGCCTTTGCAGCACCAAGTTTTATATCTTTATATAAAATTGTTATCTTCCCCTGAGGGCTTTCTAATTCCATTTTAATAGGAAAATCTTTTAAGTCTGTTGCCTCCCATATCAATGCCTTTTGTTTTTCTTTGGGATTGCTTTTCCTGTAATAGATTGCATCGTATTTATTACAAGGGTGACCGTCAATCTTTTCTGTCCCTATTTTTTTCTTTTCAAAAACTACATCAGGGTCGTAAAAAGAAACCATCCTGTCATGCTGTTTTAAAGGTTGTTCATGATAAAGTTTTTTATTTGTGTTTAATGTGATTATCTTTTTTGCGTCATTAAGTAAAATTGTTACCACACCTTTCATGCCCACATTCTC
>JAOAFK010000172.1 GCA_026416315.1 Syntrophorhabdaceae bacterium
AACTGTTTCAGGGATATTTTTTTGAAAAACCCTCAATTATTGAAGGCTCAACCATCTCTTCATCCCAGCTAATACTTCTTGAACTGTTTAACGAATTATCAAGAGAAAGCGATATAGAGATTATAGATAGATTGTTCAAGAGAAGCCCGGAACTTGATATAAAATTTCTAAATTTTATAAACTCTGCGGCCTTTTATCACTCCCAAAAGATTGACTCCATCAGACAGGGAATTATCATATTAGGTTACAGAAACCTCCAGAAATGGATAGCCCTTCTTCTTTTTTCAAAGTCAGGGATAGATATCAAATCAAACCCATTGCTTGAACGGGCAGCATTCAGAGGGCTTTTTATGGAAATGATTACAAATAAGATTACAAAGAACAGACACATGGGGGATCAGGCATTTATCACCGGCATCTTATCCCTTGCAGATGCCATGATGAATATGAAAAAAGAGGATATCTTGCAAAAATTGAATCTTTCAGAAGAGATAAAAAATGCCATAGCAGAAAAGGAAGGGGTGTTAGGTGATATGCTAACCCTTGTGGAGATGCTTGAAAACAATCAAATAAATGAAGCTGACCCAATTCTCTCTAAATACAATCTCAATCATAAAACTATATATGAAATGGAAACGCAGGCAATAATGAACTTTGAAAGTATGGAGACTAAAGCCCTTTGAATTTAATCTCTGCGTCTGATTTCCTTCCATAAACAGGGACAAGGTTCTGTTCTTCCTCTCTTGAGGCCTTCTTTAAACCTACTTTTAACAGTTGCTCACCGGAGATTTTCTTGAATCCCTCCCTTATTAAAATGATATCCTTTTCACGTAAAAGATAGGGTATACACAGCTCCACTCCAGATCCAAAACATATGCAGGGCTTCAAAATATCCTTTATGGCTTCTTCTGGTTTTTTTGAGGCATAATCTATTTTTCGTAAAATCTCGCCATTCTGAGCATAATACACTGAATAGAATACCTCGCCTTTTTTCGCATCAATGACAGGAAATAGATAATAACCTTCAAAAGAAGAAAAATATGCTCCAAGCACATCAAGGGTTGGGACTCCAGCAATTCGTATATCCTTACCGCACACAAGGCCTTTACAAAAGGAAAGCCCCACCCTGATTCCTGTAAAGGTACCTGGACCTAAAGTGACAATAATAAGGTTTAAATCACCCACAGAGTAATCATGGAAGCCAAGCATATCCTTTACAAGGCCCCCTATTATCTCTGAAGTGTTTCTTTTTGATTTTATATGTCTTTCCTCTATAATTTTTTCATCAATGGATAGAACCAAAACCAGTTCATCAAGGGAGTTGTCTATACCAAGGATGAGCCTATTTTCCAAAGAACATCCTCATAATGTCATTAAAAAAGGCAAGGGCCATAATGGCAATAAGAACTCCCATACCCACCTTCTGGGATATATCCATGATACGCTGTGATAGTTTCCTTCTCGTTATAAGCTCTATTATGTGAAAAAGAATATGGCCACCGTCTAAAATGGGTATGGGCAGCAGGTTGATTACTGCTAAATTTATGCTGATGATTGCAATAAAATATATGAGGTTCTTCTTCCCTTCTTTTGCCTGTTTCCCTGCCACCTCAAGTATGAGAAGGGGGCCTCCGATCTGTTTCGGGGATATAGAGCCTTCTATGAGTTTTATTATCCCTACAACCGTCACCTTTGACAGAAAATAGGTCTGGTATACGGCTTTTGGAATGGCCTCTATAAAACCTTCTCTACGTTTTAAAAAGTCACTGGAGGCAGTGATTCCAATGACCCTCCTTGTAATTGTCTCTCCGAATATATTTTTCCCTTCAATGGTTTTAGGAGTAATAAAGAGGTCGAATGTTCTGTCTTCCCTTTTAATGGTAAATTTAAGGGGGGTTTTATCTGTTTTTGCCATCACATCCATGAGTTCACTCCACTCTGAGACCTTGACACCATCTATTGCCACAATGACATCCCCAGGCATGATCCCTGCTTCATAGGCAGGGTAGTTTTTTTCAACA
>JAOAFK010000194.1 GCA_026416315.1 Syntrophorhabdaceae bacterium
GGTGACTATATTCACGCGGGCAGGATATATATGTATTTGAGGATATACGAACACTATAAAGGCAAGTATGAGGACGCAATAATAAAAGTGATAAAGTCGCATCTATGCCAGTTAAAAACAATGGACCTTATCTCGAATGAAGATCAAAGACTGATAAATAATTTACTTCAAAAAAAAGATACAAAGATTTTTGATTTGAAATCCCGTGAAAGAAAGAAAGTTACTTTTGTTGCACAGGGTCCTAATCATATAAATGGACCAAATATATGGTTGCAAAGAATCCTTCCAGAGCTTGCCAGAAGAGGGTTTGATGCTGAAGTTATTTTTTTGATGTTTAACGAGAGAGAATGTAATGTACTAAAAAATCTCAGGGAAAACGGGATTAAGTGCACTCGTATTAAAAGAAGAGTTTATACAGAGGAAAATATTGTTGAACTGCTTAAAGTTATAAAAGCGAACCCCCCCGATGTCTTTGTTCCAAATCTTTGCGTACCTGCATATTATGCGTCGAAATGGATAAAGGCATCGGGCATACCCACCGTAGGGATCCTTCACTCTGATGACACATTCCACCATGAATTGATTGATTTTTTTGTCTCCGGGGAGGCTGATTTTAGACTTTCAGGGATAGTGGCCGTCTCAAAATTTATTGAAGCACTTGTAACGGCAAAAAAAGGAGGTGATGTTGAATTATTATATGCTCCCTATGGAATCAATGTTCCTCCCGAAATGGCGACAAAACCTGAAAATAGACTCAATATTGTTTATGTTGGGAGACTTATTCAGCGTCAAAAGAAAATTTTTGACCTACTCGAGTCACTGGAAAGGGTTGTGAAGGAAATACCAGGAACATATGCTACGTTGTACGGAGAAGACAGAGAGGGTGGGAGAGTAATAGAGAAAATAAAGAAAATGAATCTCGGAGAAAGATTAAAGTGGGGTGGTTTATTAAATTTTGAAGAGATTTTACCTGAACTTACGAAACACCATGTATTCGTACTCCTTTCTGATTATGAAGGGTTACCAATATCTCTTTTGGAAGCCATGGGATGCGGTTTGGTGCCTGTATGTCTGAAGATAAGAAGTGGGGTTACAGAAATAATAAAAGACAATCAAAACGGTTTACTTGTCGACAACCGGCATGAAAGCTTTATAGATGCTATAAAGAGACTTAAAAATGAAAAGGGATTATGGGATAGACTCTCAAAGGCGGCAAGAGAGACAATAGAAAAAGAGTATTCAATAGATGTATGTGCTGATAAATGGGCTGATTTTTTAAATGAACTTATTGAAAAATCAAAATTAAGAAGCCCCATTTGTATCCCCGATATAGAAGAAATAACCTTACCTCCACTTAAAATGACTGAAGATGGTATCTGTCGTGAAGACGTTAGAATGCCTCGTAAAATTGAAGTAAATAGAAATTTTCAAACAGTTTCTCATGACTTTTTCATAGAACCAGCCTTATCCAGTACCAACATGGATTTATACTTTGTTCGTTCAGCAATCTTTAATAGACTGAAAGAATTTGTAGAACAGTGTAAAGGGGTCATCCTCGATATAGGATGCGGAGAGATGCCATACAGAGAATTTATTTTACAGAATAGAGACATTACAGGCTATATCGGCATGGATATTGAAAACCCAAAATATCAGATAAATAAAAAACCAGACCTTTTCTGGGACGGGAAAAGAATCCCCCTTAATGATAATTCCATAGACTGTGCCATTGCAACAGAGCTTTTTGAACACGTACCGAATATAGAGGTTGTATTAAAAGAAGCATACAGGGTTTTAAAACCAGGGGGTAAACTTTTCTTTACCGTGCCTTTTTTATGGCCCATACACGATAACCCCTATGATGAATATAGATACACACCTTTTTCATTGCATAGACATCTAAAGAATGCAGGTTTTACAGATATAAATATTGAAGCCACAGGTGGATGGGATGCAAGCCTTGCCCAGATGATAGGACTATGGGTGAGAAGAAGCCCCATGGGTGAAGAAGAAAGGGCAAAATTTACTGAACTTCTTTATCCATTCTACATTGAGCTTTTAAAACGTGAAGAAAAAAAGAAAAGGTTAACCTACGATGATATGACAGAGAATAGCATCATGATAACGGGTTTAACGGGTACTTGCAAAAAGCCGCTCAGCCAACATGCCATAGATGAATATACCCTTGCCATTGTATGTCCTCAAGTGGGTGCAGTCTCTGAAACATTTATCAGAAGACATATAGAAAATATAGCACCAAAAAAAACGGTTATTCTTACCGGTAGTGTCATAGACAATACCTGGTTTGATGGCCCCATCAAGATTATTCCCATTCAACTTGGATTTTATAAATTTGACCCAAAAACCGAACAGGAAGTGATTGAATTTTTAAAAGTCCACAGGGTTACCCACATTCTCTGTGAATTCGGATGCATAGGTGGGGCTGTGGTTGACCTAAATGCGAGGATACTAAAACTTCCAGTCTTTGTCCATTTTCACGGTCAGGACGCATCAGAATTCTTAAGGAGGCCTGAAATCGTTTCTTACTATAAATGGATGGGAGATGTGGTAGATGGGGTGATTACCGTGTCAGAGCCCATGACACAACGCTTATGTGAAATAGGTATACCTTCTTATAAGGTCAAAAAAATTCATTACGGGGTAGATGTCCCGGAAAAAATTGCCTCCCCAGAAAAAGAACCCTGCTGCTTTATTGCGGTCACACGACTTGTTGCCAAAAAAGGGATTATGTATTTACTTAAGGCATTTCAAAAGGCCCATTCGGTTAATTCTACAATTCAACTGCACATAATAGGGGATGGGCCTATGAAAGGGGATGTGGAAAGGTTCATAAAGGAGAACCAACTGGATGATGCTGTAATACTTTATGGGTCAAGACCAAATGAGTTTGTTCTTAAGAAATTGGCTGAATCAAGTGTATATGTTCAGCACTCAATCACAGACCCTGATACAGGAAATGCCGAAGGATTACCCAACAGTATCTTGGAGGCATCCATCTTAGGACTTCCTGTTATAGCCACAAGGCATGAAGGGATACCCGAAGCAGTAGAGCATGGGGTTACAGGTTTTCTCGTTGATGAGGCCGATGTGGACAAGATGGCAGAATATATGCTTTTGCTTGCAAGGGATAAAAAATTAAGAAAAGATATGGGTCTTTCGGCAAGACAGAAGATGTTAAGTGAAGACTTTATCACAGAAAAAATGACAAAAAATCTTAGAGACTTTATGGGAATTATCATATATGATAAAACGCACAGTATTGATAAGCAAACAAAGCTGAAAGAGATACTCCCCAAAAGGGTTCTTTTTGTAAACCATAGCATTTTTCCATACGAACTCTCTGGAACCCCCCTCACCACATATAACCATGCCT
>JAOAFK010000214.1 GCA_026416315.1 Syntrophorhabdaceae bacterium
ATCTTTTGTTTTATCATAGCCTTTAGTCTTAACAAGTCTGTAGCCTCTTGCGACCCTTCCACAATCCACGCATTTTACCTCATCCTTTACTTCCCATTGAGCCGCAAGCACATCTGAAGTAAAGATAAACTTATCCACCCAGAAAAAGATCAATCCGCCTATAAGATTTGCAATGATTGTTGCCGTGAGCTTATCCATAGAGGACAATACATATAAAACACCTGCAAGAATTGGTGTTGATAGTTGCCATCTTATCAAATAAAATCCATATCTTTTATAATTTATCTCCATCTTTACCCCTCCTTTTTATGGTCTATTTTATAATCCTTTAGTGATAATTGCAATACAGCCCAGTTTAAAAAAATCAACATGGAGTTGAATGCGCAAAAGACGATTGACAAATAATTATTTAATATGAAAAGATAAATTCTAATGAACATGTTTCCAAAAAAACTCCAGCAGATGCTCATAGCGATCCTTTTGATAGTAATCGTAGGTACTATCGGATTTAAAATAACAGGTAGTGAAAAGACCACAATCCTTGATGCCCTGTTTATGACTGCCATAACCATCTCTACCGTTGGTTATGGTGATTATGTGGGAATTGATGCAAGTCCGGCTGGAAAAATTTTTACCATTATATTTATTTTCCTGGGGGCCGGCGTTATAGCATATCTCTTTACCTCCCTTGCTGCATATATTGTGGAAGGTGAACTAAAGGAAGTTTTCAGGAGGAGAAGAATGGAAAAAAGGATTGAGAAGATGAAAGACCACTATATAGTCTGTGGCATAGGAATGGTGGGACTATACATTGTAAATGAACTCTATCATACAAGAAGACCTATTGTTGCCATTGATCTCAATGAAAATAAACTCGAGATGCTTCAATTGCATAATCTGAATGTGGATCTTATCGTTGGTGACTCAACTGAGAATGAGATTTTGGAAAAGGCGATGATCCATAAGGCAAGGGGCCTTTTTGCCACTACCAACTCCGATAATGACAATATTGTCATCGTTCTTACGGCAAGACAGATGAATCAATCATTAAAAATTGTCTCTCGCTGTAATGACACAAAAAATCTGGATAAATTGAAAAGGGCAGGGGCTGATGCAGTGGTTGCTTTAAATTATATAGGCGGTTTGAGAATGGCCTCAGAAATGGTCAGACCCCATGTTACAAGCTTTCTTGACAAGATGCTCCGAGACAAAGAATCCCATTTACGGGTTGATGAGGTACAGATTCCATCTGCATCACCATTTATAGGCAAAAGGGTTGCAGATATTGACTTTAGAAGTATGGGGAATGCCCTTCTTGTGGCCCTGAGAAAGTCAAATGGGGACTGGATTTACAATCCTCTTCCAGAGACAGTTTTAGAAAAGGATATGACGATGATACTCCTTGCCACAGTTGAGGAGCGGGTGATTTTGGAAAAACTCGTCAATCCAAAAACCTAATACATAGAGGACTTTTTAGGGTTTTTCTAATTGACTTTTCAATGTTTTTTATCATATTATAAGTAGTTTTTTCAAAATCATGTTATAGAGGGAATGCTATGTATGCAATAATAGAAAACGGAGGCAAACAGTATAAGATCAAAGAAGGTGAAAGGATAAGGCTTGAAAAAATAGATGTCCCTGAAGGAAATGAGATAAAGATAAAAGAAGTACTTGCCTTATCTGATGGGACAAATACCATTATAGGTAATCCTTATGTAGAGGGCGCATATGTGAGTGGGAAAGTAATCACCCATGGAAGGCACAAAAAGGTCATAGTTTTTAAATATAAGAGAAGGAAAGATTATAAGAAGAAAATAGGTCATAGACAGCATTTCACAGAATTTTTAGTTGAAAGGATTTATAGGGAGGCATAAAATGGCGCATAAAAAGGCAGGTGGTAGCTCAAGAAATGGAAGGGATAGTAAAGGTCAAAGACTCGGTGTAAAATTGTTTAGCGGACAGATTGCCCATGCAGGCAGCATCATTGTAAGACAAAATGGCACAAAGATTCATCCTGGAATTAATGTAGGGCTTGGAAAGGATTGCACTTTATTTGCACTAAAAAACGGTATTGTAAAATTTGAAGAAAAAGCCGGTAGAAAGAGGGTGAGTATATACCCTATTGAATGAAATTTGTTGATGAAGCTGAGATTTATGTCAAAGCTGGTGATGGTGGAAGAGGCTGTGTTAGCTTCAGGCGTGAGAAGTATATTCCAAAAGGGGGCCCTGACGGAGGGGATGGTGGTAAGGGAGGAGACGTTATAATTGTTGGAAAAAAAGATCTTTCAACCCTTTCAGATTTCAGATACAGAAGGCATTATAGGGCAGAAAATGGGAGACCTGGCGGCAGCAAAAATAAAACAGGCAGAGACGGCAAAGACATTTTCATTTACCTTCCTCTCGGAACATTAATATACGATAAAAGATTTAAAGAACCAATCTATGATCTCGTGAAAGATGGGGATCATTTTATTGTTGCAAAGGGAGGTAAGGGAGGAAAAGGCAATGCCCGCTTTGCAACCCCCGTTCATAGAGCACCCCTTGAATTTGAAGAGGGAGAAAAAGGAGAGGAAAAAATCTTGTATTTTAACCTCAAACTCATTTCTGATATAGGAATTATAGGGTTGCCCAATGCTGGAAAATCAACATTGATCTCATGTTTAACCAACGCAAGACCCAAAATCAGTGATTATCCCTTTACAACTTTAACACCCACACTTGGTGTTTTTAATGATGAAGAGTTAAGTATTGTAATTTCAGAAATTCCCGGCATAGTAGAAGGCGCATCAAAAGGTATAGGCCTTGGTTTAACATTTTTGAAGCATATTGAAAGATGCCATTCATTAATTATTTTAATGGATATAACCTCTCCCACCCTTTTTCATGACTATTTAATGCTAATAAATGAACTCAAGGCTTATAATGAAGACATCTTGAAAAAAAAGCAGACAGTAGTCTTCAATAAAATAGACCTTGCTGATGATGAAATTTGTAAAAAGTGGACGGATGTATTCACAGAAAAAGGCATCAATACTTTTAGAATAAGTGCCCTTAAAGGATACGGTATTGAATCTTTAAAGAGATATTTGAAGGATATGGTAAAAAGAAATTAAAGAACAGTAACATGAAATCAAATAAGGATAGAAATGATAAAACAAAGACATTAAAAAGGGTGGTTGTAAAGATAGGGACATCTGTTCTTTTAGATAATTTTAAAAGAATAAGCATCAATATGATAGAGAACATAGCGGAACAGATAAAGATAGTTCGAGAAAAAGGTATAAAACCCATAATTGTAACAAGTGGAGCCATTGCATGCGGGATGGAACTCATGGGGCTTACAAAAAAACCTAAAGAAATTGAAAAGAGACAGGCCCTTGCCTCAATAGGTCAGGTGTTACTGATGAAGATGTATATGGATGTATTTAACAATAAAGGGATAAAAGTTGGACAGATACTGCTGACCCATGAGGATATTGCCAGCAAAGAAAAGTGTCTTAATCTTATGAATACACTAAATGCCCTAATAAATTTAGATATCGTTCCTATAATAAATGAAAATGATGCCCTTTCTTTTAAAGAGATAAGATTTGGCGATAATGATAATCTATCTGCCCTTATTGCCCAGATTACAAATGCAGATCTACTACTGCTTCTTTCCGATGTAGATGGACTATATGAGAAAGATCCTAAAAAGTATCCTGATGCAAGAATAATAAAGGTTGTGAAAAAAATAGATAAAGACATTGAAAAGACAGCGGGCGGAACAAGAAGTGAAAAAAGTATCGGAGGAATGGTCAGTAAATTAGAGGCAGCTAAAAAGGCGGGATTTTATGGTATACCTACAAGGGTGATAAGGGGCAATATAAAAGATATTATTCCAAGGGTAATAAAAGGTGAGGAGATAGGAACCCTTTTTCTTCCTGAGGGAAAAATTACAAGAAATAAATGGTGGACAGCCTTTGCATATAGAATAAGAGGGAGTATTGATATAGATGAAGGAGCAGTCCAGGCTATATTAAATAGAGGTAAAAGCCTTCTTCCATCAGG
>JAOAFK010000215.1 GCA_026416315.1 Syntrophorhabdaceae bacterium
AAAGGCAACTTTTGGTTCTTTAACAATGAGTTCTGCAAGACCCAGACGTTGTTTCATACCCCTTGAATAGGCGCCTATCTTTTTTTTCGCCTCATTCTCAAGGCCAACTATGTTTAAGGCCTTATCAATCCTTTCTTTTGCCAATTTATCTGGTATACCGTTTAAATCTGCCATGAATTTGAGCATCTGAACAGCATCGAGGTCATTGTAAAAGCCCATATTCTCAGGCATATAGCCTATTAAGCCTTTCACCTTTATGGCATCCCTTACGGGGTCTACACCTAAAACCCTTGCTGTACCCTCTGTAGGTTCTGTGAGTCCTAATAGCATAAGGATAAGAGTGGTCTTGCCAGCACCATTTGGACCTAAAAAACCAAAGACCTCGCCTTCAAAGACCTTAAAGGTCACATGGTCAACGGCCACCTGTCCTTTATAGATCTTTGTTAGGTTTTCTGTTTCTATGACTATTCTTTCTTCCACAGCTTCACCTGCGTCCTATCCAGCGGAAAAGAAGCATAAGGCCTGCGATCACTATAATGATGATGCCAATACCGATCCAGCCCCATACAGCAGAGGCCTTTACAGATACCCTGAATTCGAGATTTTTAGATGCCTTTTCTGCCTGAATGCCCACTCCTACAGAATAATCTCCCACCAAGGCTTCTTCATATGGTGTGATGGAGACCTCCACCTGTTTTACTTCTTTGGGTTCAAGGGATTGAATGGTCTCTGGCGCAAATTCAACCTTCCAGTTTTCCGGTTTGAAGGATAAAAATTTTATATTCTGCAAAGGTGCTGTCCCTGTGTTTTTAACAAAAATGGACACAATGGACTTTTTCCCCTGTCTTGCATCAACGCTTAAAAGTCCTGTGGGTGTACCAGCATCTATGGAATATGTTCCTGTAAGGATACAGGTAAGCATTATTTCAGCCTTTGCTTCTCCTGAGCTTGCCCGTACCATCACAGGGTAACGTCCTGCCCTTGCATCCTTAACAGGCGTTAGCTCCACAGATATGGTCTGGCTCTGATTTGCTCTCAGTTTTAGGCTTGAAATGGTTTTTTGTTCGTATGCAGGTTTGAAGTTCACCTCCCATCCCTCTGGAACCTGGGCAGAGAGGTTGAATATGGCGTCTCTATCGAGTTTGCTTTCTGCTTCAATGGAAAATTCAAACTTAGAATCAGATGGTCCCTGAAGAACCGGATATAGGGCAGAAAGTCTTATCCCCTTTGAAGCATACAGTGTTTTATCTGGCTCTCTAACCTTTACAAGAAGAGATCCCTTCATCTTGAAATAATCATCGTCGCTCTTTGCCTCAATAATAAATACATAGTCCCCGGGTTTGATATTTTTTTGTGGTTCAGCCTCGAATGTAATCGTTTTGTCCTCACCCCATGGAACTGTTATACCTGTTATTGTGTATAGATCGCTTTTTAGGCGTGCCCGCCAGCCTTCAGGTATTGTGGATACCCATACTTTAAGGGTCTCTGTTTTCTTGCCTGCATTGTGAAAGATGATATTCATGGTGATGCTTTGACCTGGTGAGATCTCAAGACCTGTATATTCAAGTGCCATGGAGAGAGACCTTTCTGGTCTTTGCTCATATCCCTCGATCTTCTTTTTACTTTCACCAAAGGCAGGGCTGCATAAAAGAGAAAAAGACAAAAAAAGGACCATCAAAACAGTAAAACAGTATTTTTTTCTCTCTGTCATAATCATTTTTACCTCTTTTTAATTTTTTTGGTGTTATCAGGGAATCTATATTTTATATAATTTCGTATACAAATTTTGTCAATATCCCATAGGGTTTTTAATTTAACACCTTTTCTTTAATAAACTCAAAGAATACAAAGTTTAAAGCATAGTCAACCCATAATATAACTTACGATTAAATCACCCACCTCTTTTGTACCCATACCCATCTTTCCGGCATCAAGGGATTTAATATCCTTTTTCAGTGCCTTTTTTACAGCGTTTTCCATATCTGTTGATGCCTCTTTTTCACCTAAAAAATCAAGCATCATGGCACCAGCCATAATGGCAGCAAGAGGGTTAATAACATTTTTTCCTGTGTATTTCGGTGCAGAACCACCCATGGGCTCAAACATGGAAACACCTTCTGGATTAATATTCCCACCTGCTGCAATTCCAAGGCCACCCTGGATGATGGCACCAAGGTCTGTTATTATATCACCAAAGAGATTGTCCGTTACTATTACATCGAACCATTCAGGATTTTTTACCATCCACATGCATGTGGCATCCACATGGGCGTAGTCTGTCTTTATATCAGGGTATTCCTCTGCCACCTCATAAAATGTTCTTGCCCACAGGTCTGAGGCATAGGTGAGAACATTTGTCTTTGCACATAAGGTAAGCTTTTTTTGTTTGTTCCTTTTTCGAGTAAATTCAAAGGCAAAGCGGATACATCTCTCCACACCCTTTCTTGTATTTATAGATTCCTGTATGGCCACCTCATCTTTTGTGCCTTTTTTTAAGAAACCTCCTGCACCAGTGTATAATCCTTCAGTATTTTCTCTGATGACTACAAAATCTATTTCTTCAGGGCCTTTATTCTTAAGAGGTGTTTCAACACCTTCGTATAGCTTAACAGGCCTTAAATTTATATACTGGTCGAGCTCAAACCTTATACGTAGTAGTATCCCTTTTTCTAATATCCCCGGCTTTACATCTGGATGTCCTATGGCACCAAGATATATGGCATCATAGGTTTTCAATTCTTCAAGGGTTGAATCAGGCAGTACTTCACCTGTCTTTAAATATCTCTCACCACCTAAATTATATGTGGTATAGTTTATTGTAAATCCAAATTTCTTTGATACAGCATCGATTACCTTAATGCCCTCTGTAAGCACCTCTGGCCCTGTTCCGTCTCCAGGGATTGCTGCAATTTTATATGTTTTGCCCATTGTGCCTCCCTAATTTTATTTTTTATTCTCCTATAACTTTAAGGGCCTTTGCCCCTATATCCTTTCTAAATTGCATACCTTCAAAGTATATGGAATTTACTGCGTCATAGGCCTTTTTAATGGCATCTTTGAAGGTATCTCCCATGGCCGTCACACCCAAGACCCTGCCACCGGATGTATAAAATTTATCCCCCTCTTTTTTTGTTCCCGCATGAAAGACCATGATATCTTTTCTATCTTTTAGATCTTCAAGACCTTTTATCACATAACCCTTTTCAGGCTTATCCGGATAGCCCCTTGATGCAATAACAACACAGATAGAAACACCTTCTTTCCATTTTATCTCTTTTATATCTTTTAGATTGCCCTCGATACATGCAATTAAAATGGGCAGTATATCGCTTTCCATTTTAAAAAGTAAAGGTTGTGCCTCTGGGTCACCAAAACGGGCATTGAATTCTATAACATATGGTTTTTTATCCTTTAGCATGAGTCCTGCATATAAAACACCCCTATATAGGGCACCTTCAACTTTCAGGGCATTAATTGTTTTATCCATGATTTCAGTGTCTATAAACCTTGCCATATCACTATCAATAAAAGGTATGGGTGCATATGCGCCCATACCGCCTGTATTTGGTCCTTTATCTTCATCAAGGAGTGGTTTATGGTCCTGAGAGGCAATCATAGGTAGTGTAGTTATGCCGTCTGTAAAGGAAAGATATGATGCCTCAATGCCGGATAAAAATTCTTCAACGATTATTCTTTTTCCTGCATCTCCATGGATATGGTTAATCATTAAGTCTTCTAATGTGGAGAAGCCTTTTTCACTCTCTTTTATTACATAGGCCCCTTTTCCTGCACACAAACCATCAGCCTTAATCACATAGGGTGGGCTTATCTTCTTTAGATATGCCTTTGCTTCATGGTAGTCAAAAAATGTTTTAAAATCTCCTGTTGGAACTCCGTATTTTTTCATGAGTTCCTTAGCAAAAATTTTGCTTGCTTCAATCCGGGCAGCGTTTTTTGTGGGACCGAAAATGGGTATACCGGCCTCTGTAAAAGCATCTACAATGCCATCTGCAAGGGGGTTTTCAGGACCCACCACCACAAGATCAACATTGTTTTTCTTTGAGAAAGAAATTAATCCTTCAAAATCATTGACTTTTATATCATAGCAGGCTGCGATGTCTTCAATGCCACCGTTACCGGGGATACAGAAAATATTACCTATTTTTTTAGATTGGGATAGCTTCCATACAATAGCATGTTCCCTGCCACCACTTCCTATAACAACTACGTTCATAAACCCACCTCAATCTATAACATAATCTTGAAGTCTTGTAATACCGGAGAGATAATCACTTATTGCTTTATCATAATCGTATGTGAGATGAAAGACCTTTTTTGCAAGTTTGAGTCTCAACTCCTCTGTAGTTTCTCCGTTGTGTCGTCTCATTACTTCCATGACCTCGCCGTAGTCATCAGGATCCGTGACAACTGTTACATATTTGAAATTTTTAGCCCCTGCCCTGATCATGGAAGGCCCGCCTATATCTATGTTCTCTATTGCCTCTTCAAAGGTGCATCCACGGGATATAACCTCTTTGAAGGGGTAAAGATTCACCACAATCATGTCAATATGTTTTATGCCGTGTGCTTCCACTGCCTTTTGATGTTCCATGTTGTCTCTTATGTTTAAAATACCGCCATGTACCTTTGGATGGAGGGTCTTTACCCTTCCGTCCATGATTTCAGGGAAACCAGTGTAACTGCTTATTTCTGTTGTCTCAACCCCTATGGAATCAAGATATCTTTTTGTCCCACCAGTGGAGAGGATTTCCACATCGTATCTTTTTAAAAACTGTGCAAACTCTGATAGACCTGTCTTATCTGAAACACTAATTATAGCCCTCTTTATCTTCATATGTCCCCCTTTTATCAGTATCCGAGCACTTCATTTACAAGATAAACAGAGATATCCGATTGCCCTGGCTTTTTCATCAGAATGGATAAAATCCTGCAGATTCTCTTTTCTGATTTACAATCATGACAGTATCCTGTTTCAGCACAAGGAAGGGGTAGATTTAACCTCTTTGCATTCATGGGCGCTGCAACCCTTTTAATCCTCTCTATTGCACTATTGATATCAGGGACAATTTTGTTTATACCTGCTATGATGAATACCTTTTTTGGTCCATAGGTCATGGCATTCACTCTATTTCCAATGCCATCTATGTTTACAATCTCGCCTTTTTCCGTTATTGCATTTGCACTTGTTAAAAACACATGGGATGTCAACTGTTCTATCCTAATACCTGCTATCTCCTCGGGTGTCAAACCCTCTCTCCAGTGGTCAAGAAGAAGAATTGCCCCTTTTTCCGTAATCTTTTCTACAAGACCCAGTTCCCTTACTGTAACAGAACCTCCCAGACCAACCTTCATCCCTTTTTCTATGTTCTTGAGCACTTCCTCAATCACCTCATTCCTTGTCTGAAACGCCTTTGCCATAAAAAAATTATCCTCAAGGGCCCTTACAGTCCTTGAAAGGATCTTTTCATTGTGCCATCCCCTTAATTCCATATAAACACCTCCTTACTTCAGGTTATACTAAATTTAGACGAATTAATTTGTCAATAAAAAACAGGGATATTGACTTTTTTATTGTGATATAATAAAAATAAATAAAAATGGGCGGTTAGCTCAGTTGGTTAGAGCGCTGGTCTCACATACCAGAGGTCGTAGGTTCGAATCCTATACTGCCCACCATTTATTTTTCAGGGGGCCCGATGTCAGGACATAGCAAATGGAGTTCCATCAAGCATAAAAAAGGTGCATTAGACGCAAAAAGGGGAAAGATTTTTACAAAACTCATAAAAGAGATAACAACAGCTGCCCGTTTAGGTGGTGGAAACCCTGAAACCAATGCAAGATTAAGGCTCGCCATTGCCCAGGCAAAAGCAGAAAACATGCCAAAGGAAAATATAGAAAGGGCTATAAAGAAAGGCATAGGTGCCATCGAAGGTGAAAATTATGAAGAATATACATATGAAGGTTACGGTCCAGGCGGGGTGGCGATCCTTGTTGAGGTGATGACAGATAACAAAAAAAGGACTACTGCTGAAATCCGTCATATCTTATCTAAAATGAATGGAAATCTTGGTGAAACAGGATGCGTGTCCTGGCTTTTCCATAAAAAGGGCTATTTCTCTTTTGATAAAAAGACAGTGGATGAGGACAAGATCATTGAGCTTGCCCTTGAGGCAGGTGCAGAGGATGTTACATCCGATGATAATGTTATAGAAGTCTTTACAGATGTGTCAAATTTTGAGAATGTAAAAAAGGTATTTGATGCCAACGGGTTGAAATATATAGTTTCAGAGATCAGTATGATACCCCAGACCTCTGTGAAGCTTGAAGGAAAAAACGCAGAAACCATGCTAAAACTTATGGAGGCACTGGAAGATTCTGACGATGTGCAGAAGGTCTATGCAAATTTCGATATATCTACAGAGGAAATGGAAAGAATCGCTGCTGGCAAGTGAGTATGAATGATTATCCTCGGTTTAGACCCAGGCCTTGCAAGCACGGGATTCGGTTTAATCAAAGCAGCAGGCGCATCCCCCGCATTATTAAAATGCGGATATATTAAGACACACCAGAAAGACAGCATTTCAGTCAGACTCTCCCACATATATTCAGACTTAAACATTATCATAGAAGAGACTTATCCTGATATGATGGCAATAGAAAATGTCTTTTCCCTTGTGCGGTATCCGAGGGCTGGGATCATGCTTGGTTGTGTCTTGGGTGTAATTTATGTCATAGCATCAATAAATAATATAAGGTTGATAGAGGTCACACCAAAAGAGGTTAAAAAATCTTTAATCGGGTATGGCAATGCTGACAAAAAACAGATAAAAAAGATGATACAGCATATTTTTAATATAGACACAGGGTCCTTTCATGCAGCAGATGCCGTAGCCGTTGCCTTAACGGCATATTACAGGGCAGAGAAGGAGAGATACATTTGATTTCCTTTCTCCAAGGAAAGGTTCAAAGGATTTACGATGACCGCATCATCCTACTTGTAAACGGGATAGGTTATGAGGTCTTAATCCCTGCTTATCTCCTCGAAGAGATAAGAAAAAACACAAAACACGATGATATACTTTCCCTGTACATTTCATACAATCAAACAGAAAGACAGCCAAAGCCCATCCTCGTGGGATTTAAAAACGAACTTGAAAAAGATTTTTTTGAGTTGTTTATCTCTGTTGAAGATATAGGTCCACAGGCAGCCATCAGGGCCATCACTATTCCCATAAGAGAGATTGCAAGATACATTGAAGAAAAGGACATAAAGGGATTAAAACAACTCAAGGGCATAGGAGAGCGGAAGGCTGAAAAGATTGTGGCCACATTAAAAGGCCGTGTGGCAAAGTATGCACTCCTTCCCCAGAAGGAAGAGATAACAAAGACTGTCAGGGATTTTAGAAAAGAGGTTGAGGATGTCCTTGTAAATCAATTAGGTCATAAGGTCAACGAGGCAAGACAGATGATCTCAGAAGCCTTAGAAAGGAACCCCAAAATCAGTTCATCAGAAGAACTCTTTGAAGAGGTCTACAGAGGTCAAAAGAGATGATAAAAAAAGATTATCCTTTAACAGAGAAAACCCCTGAAGAAGAAAACGAAATCATAAGTTTAAGGCCTAAAAGGCTCTCGGAATACATAGGCCAGGACAGAATAGTAGAGACATTAAAAATTGCCATTGAGGCAGCCCTCAAAAGAAAAGAACCATTAGAGCATATACTATTTAACGGTCCACCGGGTCTTGGTAAAACAACCCTCGCCCATATCATAGCCAATGAAATGGGCACAAGAATTATTACCTCTTCAGGTCCTGCCCTTGAAAAGGGTGGGGATTTATTAGGGCTTCTCACCCATATGGAAAGGGGTGATATATTTTTTATAGATGAGATCCACAGGATACCAAAGGTGGTGGAAGAATTCTTATATCCGGCTATGGAGGATTTTGCCGTTGATTTCATATTCGATAAAGGTGTCCATGCAAGAACACACAGATACAGACTCGAACAATTTACCCTCATCGGTGCCACAACAAGGGCAGGGCTACTCTCTTCACCTCTTCGTGAAAGATTCGGTATAACAAGAGACCTTGATTTTTATAATGAAAAAGACCTTGCAAAAATCATAAAAAGGTCTGCCATGATTATAAAGACACAAATTGATGAGGGAGGTGCCTTCGAGATTGCAAAAAGGGCAAGGGGTACTCCAAGGGTGGCAAATAGATTATTAAAAAGGGTGAGGGATTATGCGCAAGTCAAGGCAGATGGTGTAATTACAAAAGAGGTGGCAGTTGATGCCTTGACCCTTGAGGGTATTGATGATTTTGGGCTTGGTGATATGGATAGAAAATTACTTGAAACCATCATCGTGAACTATAAAGGCGGTCCTGTAGGTATTGAGGCGCTATCGGCCACCCTGCAGCTTGAAACAGATGTTTTGATAGAGGTCATTGAACCTTATCTTTTAAAAACAGGTTTTATCATAAGGACATCCCAGGGTAGAAAGGCCACAGAAAAGGCATACAAGCATCTTCACATAAATATCAGGCAGAAGGAACAGGAAACCCTGTTCTAACTAAATCTTTATTCCTTCAATGGCAAGAAGCCTCTGTTTTATATTGGCCCCCATGGAATAACCACCGATTGAACCATCTTCCTTAATAACCCTGTGACATGGAATGATTATAGGTATGGGATTTGTTTTTAAGGCCTGACCCACTGCCCTTGCAGCATTTTTAAAACCAAGTTTTTTAGAGATAAAACCATATGTTCTTACTTCACCATAAGGAATCTTTC
>JAOAFK010000060.1 GCA_026416315.1 Syntrophorhabdaceae bacterium
CAATGTAACCCTCACCATAGAACTCGTCTCACCCATTGCCCTTGAGAAAGAACTCCGCTTTGCTATAAGGGAGGGTGGTAAGACAGTGGGTGCAGGTGTAGTAACAGAGATAATAGAGTAGAAGGGGTAGAAGATGAGGCAGAAAATCAGGATATGCCTGAAAGCCTTTGATCATAGATTGCTTGATCAATCGGTTAAAGAGATAGTTGATGCAGCAAAGAAGACAGGAGCCCAGGTAGTTGGTCCTGTCCCTTTGCCTACAAAAATACAGAAATTTTGCGTTTTAAGGTCACCCCATATTGATAAAAAATCAAGGGAGCAGTTTGAGATAAGAACGCACAAAAGGCTAATTGACATATTTGAGCCAACACAGCAGACTGTAGATGCCCTTATGAAACTTGAGCTTGCTGCAGGGGTGGACGTGGAGATAAAATCTTGAGGTGTTTGAACATGGCCAAGTTAGACCTGCTAAATATAAATGCAGAAAAGATAGGCGAAATAGAAATAAAGGATGAGATCTTCAACTGTGAGGTAAAGCCTCACCTCATTCACGATGTGATAAAAATGCAACTTGCAAACAGAAGGAGAGGAACAGCTTCCACAAAAACAAGAAGTGAAGTAAAAGGCAGCAACAGAAAGCCTTACAGACAGAAAGGAACGGGCAGGGCAAGGCTTGGTACATACAAATCACCCCTTATGGTTGGTGGTGGTGTGGTATTCGGTCCACACCCAAGGGATTATTCATACAACCTGCCGAAAAAGGTAAAAAAGGCAGCCTTAAGGTCAGCCCTAACAGTGCGTTATACGGGTTCGAACATGATAGTTCTTGATAAGCTTGAACTTGATAAGATCAGCACAAAGACATTCAGCAATATCATGAAAAATTTAAACCTCACAAAACCCTTATTTGTTATCGCAAACAAAGATGAAATAGTTGAAAAATCAGCAAGGAACATCCCTTATACAAAGATATTGAGAACAGAAGGTCTAAATGTTTACGATGTTATAAGACATGAACAGCTGATTTTTACCCTTGATTCCCTTCGCAAAATTGAAGAGGTGCTTGCGCCATGAACGAATATGATATAATTATAAGGCCTATTATTACAGAGAAAAGCACACTCCTTAAGGAAACTGGAAATCAGTATGTGTTTGAAGTCCATAGAGATGCAAATAAGATTGAAATCAAAAAGGCAGTGGAAAAACTTTTTAAGGTAAAGGTTCTATCAGTTCAAATAATCATGATGGAAGGTAAAAAGAAGAGACTGGGCAGATTTCTCGGAAAGAGGTCAGACTGGAAAAAGGCAATTGTCAAGCTCAGTCCAAAAGATAAAATTCCAATTTTTGAAGGTGCATAATGGGCATAAGAGAATATAAACCTACATCTCCAGGCAGAAGATTTATGAGTGTCCTTACCTATGAGGAGATAACAAAGAAGGAACCAGAAAAATCCCTTGTGGTAAAGCTAAAAAAGACCGGTGGGAGAAATCATGCTGGCAGAATCACAACAAGACACATAGGTGGTGGGCACAAAAGAAAGTACAGGGTTATTGATTTCAAAAGAGACAAATTCGATATCCCTGGTAAAGTGGCAAGCATTGAGTATGATCCCAATAGATCAGCAAATATTGCATTGATAAATTATGCCGATGGTGAGAAAAGATACATCATTGCACCCCTTGGTTTGAAGGTGGGCGATACGGTAATTTCTAGTAAAAAACCTGATACGGAAATTAAAGAAGGAAATGCAATGCCGCTTCAATATATACCCCTTGGGACATTCATCCACAATGTGGAATTAAAGCCAGGTAAAGGTGGACAGATTGCAAGAAGTGCAGGGAACTATTCCCAGCTTATTGCAAAGGAAGGCAGTTACGGCCATGTAAGACTGCCATCAGGAGAAGTAAGACTCATTCACCTCACATGTATGGCCACAATCGGTCAGGTGGGAAATATAGAACATGAAAACATATCCATAGGAAAGGCTGGAAGAAGCAGGTGGCTCGGCATTCGTCCGACTGTAAGGGGAACGGCCATGAATCCTGTGGACCATCCTTTGGGAGGTGGCGAGGGTCGTTCAAAAGGTGGAAGGCATCCTTGTTCACCGTGGGGTCAGCTTGCCAAAGGACTGAAAACAAGAAAGAATAAGAGAACAGAAAAATTTGTAATTAAACATAGAGATTAGGAGGTATAAGTGGCGAGGTCTTTAAAAAAAGGACCATATGTTGATGAGAAGCTTTTAAAAAAGGTGTTGGAAGTTAAAAGCTCTAAGGCCTCAAAGGTAATAAAAACCTGGTCAAGAAGGTCAACTATTATTCCTGATTTTGTAGGGTTAACATTCGCTGTACATAATGGGAAAAAATTTATACCTGTTTTTGTAACTGAGGAAATGGTAGGCCATAAATTGGGTGAGTTTTCACCTACAAGAACATTTCACAGTCATGCTGGTGACAGAAAGGCAAAGGTTGCAAAAAGGAAGGACTAACATATGGAAATTAAAGCAAAATCAAGAATGATCAGAATTTCACCGACAAAGGTTAGAATAGTAGCAGAACAGATAAAGAAGAAAAATGTAAATGAGGCAATGGGACTACTTACTTTTATGCCGCAAAAGGCTTCTTATATTCTAAAAAAATTACTTCAAAGCGCCATTGCCAATGCAAAACAGAAAAAGTATATAGATATCGATAATCTCTATGTAAAAAATATTCTTGTGGACGGTGGACCCACATTGAAGAGGTTTATACCGAGGGCCATGGGCAGGGCAACAAGGATCAGAAAGAGGACGAGTCATATAACAATGATATTGGATGAACAATAAATTGGAGGTTAAATGGGTCAGAAGACAAATCCTTTAGGTTTCAGACTCGGAATAATAAAAACCTGGGATTCAAGGTGGTTTGCATCAAAGAATTATGCGAAATTTCTCCTTGAAGATATGGCAATCAAGCGTTATCTGAAAAATAAGCTATACCAGGCGGGTATTTCAAAGATAGAAATCGAAAGGGCTGCAAACAAAGATAAGAGAGTAAAAATTAACATACATACATCAAGGCCTGGTCTTGTCATCGGTAGGAAAGGCTCAGAGGTGGATAGCTTAAAAAGAGAGATACAGGCCATGACGGATAAAGAGGTGATACTCAATATAACAGAGGTAAAAAGACCCGAGATTGATGCACAACTTGTGGCTGAAAACGTTGCCCTACAAATTGAAAGAAGGGTATCTTTTAGAAGGGCAATGAAAAGGAATGTATCCCAAGCATTGAAATTCGGTGCAAAGGGGATTAAGGTGATGTGTTCCGGAAGGCTTGCAGGGGCAGAGATGGCAAGAACTGAATGGTATAGAGAAGGAAGGGTTCCACTCCAGACAATAAGAGCTGATATTGACTATGGTTTTGCGGTAGCCAGAACCAAATATGGCGTAATAGGTATCAAGGTATGGATTTATAAAGGAGAAATCTTTCAGGAGATGATATAATGCTTGCACCAAAAAGGGTTAAATATAGAAAACAACAGAAAGGCAGAATGAAGGGTGTTGCCTCAAGGGGTAATGAGATCAGTTTCGGTGATTTTGGATTACAAGCCCTTGAATGTGGAGTGCTTACGGCAAGACAGATTGAGGCTGCCCGTATTGCCCTTACAAGGTATGTGAGAAGGGCTGGAAAGGTCTGGATAAGGGTATTTCCTGATAAACCTATAACAAAAAAACCTGCAGAGACAAGAATGGGAAAAGGGAAAGGTCCGACCGAAGGCTGGGTGGCTGTTGTCAAACCCGGAAAGATTATATATGAGATAAAAGGGGTGCCTGAAGAAAAGGCAAGAGAGGCCCTACGGATAGCCTCGCATAAGCTACCCATTGAAACAAGATTTGTGGCAAGAAGTGAGGAAAAATGAAGGCAAAAGAATTAAGAGAGTTCACAAAAGAAGAGTTGTTGAGAAAGAAAATGGATATAAAGCAAGAGCTTTTTAACCTCAGGTTTCAGCATTCTACAGGTCAATTAGAGAATACGGCAAGAATAAGACTTCTTAAAAGAGATATTGCAAGAATAGAGACTGTTTTGAGAGAAAAGGAGTCCAAGAATTAGCATGGAAAAGCAAGCCCACAAAAGAAAAATGACAGGCGTTGTTATTAGCGATAAAATGGATAAAACTGTGGTTGTTGAGGTTGAAAAATTTCATAAGCATCCAAAGTATCAAAAATACATAAAGATAAAAAAGAGGTACAAGGCACATGACGAAGGCAATAATTGCAGGGTCGGTGACAAAGTGTTAATAGTGGAATCGAGACCTTTAAGTAAAGAGAAAAGGTGGATTATAAAAGATATAGTAAGAAGAGAAGAACCTGCAATATTTGAAGAGGTGATGGAAAATGATACAGGAAAAAACTAAACTTGAAGTGGCGGATAATTCAGGGGCAAAAAAATTGGGATGTATAAGGATTTTAGGTGGCTCAAGAAAGAGATATGGCACAGTAGGTGATATAATAGTGGCTTCAGTGAAGGAGGTAATACCGAATTCAAAGGTCAAAAAAGGAGATGTGGTAAAGGCTGTGATTGTGCGTACAAAAAAAGAGATTAGAAGATATGATGGTTCATATGTGAAGTTTGATGACAATTCTGCTGTTATTATCAATCAATACAACGAACCCATAGGCACAAGGATATTTGGCCCTGTGGCAAGAGAATTGAGGGCAAAAAAATTTATGAAAATTGTATCCCTTGCACCGGAGGTTGTATAATAAATAAGCTCAGACACTGCATGTTTTGAAGTTTAAAGCTGAATCAGAGGTATATATGGAAGAAAAGCAATATCATATTAAGAAGAATGACCTTGTAATGGTCACAACAGGCAAGGATAAGGGCAAAACTGGCAAAGTTTTAAGTATATTGAAAAAGAAAGACAGAGTAATAGTGGAAAAGGTCAATATGGTGAAAAGGCATGTGAAACCGAGCCAGAAGACGAAAGGTGGTATATTAGAAAAGGAAAGTCCTATACATGTATCAAATGTGATGATCTATTGTGAAAAGTGTGCAAAACCAGTGAGGGTGGGTAAAAAGATACTCGATGATGGCAAAAAGGTAAGATATTGTAAGAAATGCAATGAAGTTATAGATAAATAGGAGGAAATATTTGAAGACAGAATATATGGAATTCTACAAAAAAGAGGTCGTTCCTGCCCTGATGAGGAAGTTCAAGTATAAAAATATAATGGAAGTACCTAAATTAGAAAAGATTGTAGTCAATATAGGTATGGGTGAGGCAATACAGAATATAAAGACCCTTGACAGTGCATCAAACGATATTATGGCTATAACTGGGCAGAAACCGGTTATAACAAAGGCAAAGAAGTCAATCGCCTCTTTTAAATTAAGGGCAGGGATGCCCATCGGTGTTATGGTTACATTAAGAGGGGCAAGAATGTATGAGTTTTTTCATAAATTGGTAATGATAGTATTGCCGAGGGTTAGGGACTTTAAAGGTGTGTCACCAAAGTCTTTTGACGGCAGAGGCAACTATACCCTTGGTTTAAGGGAACAGATCATATTTCCTGAAATTGACTATGATAAAATAGATAGGATAAGAGGGATGAATATTACTATAACAACAACAGCCAAGACTGATGAAGAAGGTTATGAGCTTATAAAACTAATGGGTATGCCCTTCAGAAGCTGATGGAGGAATAAATGGCGAGAAAGGCAATGATTGAGAAATCAAAAAGGACTCCAAAATTTAAAGTAAGGGTGAGAAACAGGTGCGCATTATGCGGAAGACCGAGAGGTTTCTTGAGAAAGTTCCAGATATGCAGGATTTGCTTCAGAACCCATGCCCTAAAGGGAGAAATCCCTGGGGTTGTAAAATCGAGCTGGTAAGGGGGCATAGATGACAGTCATTGATCCAATAGCAGATATGTTAACAAGGATAAGAAATGCGATAATGGCACGCCATGAATTTGTTGATGTTCCTTATTCAAACATGAAATACAACATATCGAAGATACTTAAAGATGAGGGGTACATCAGGAATTACAAGATTTTTGTTGATGAAAAAAGAAAGAAATTTCTAAAAATTTACATAAATTATGATGAAAATAACAATAGTGTGATTACAGGACTGAAAAAGATCAGTAAGCCTGGCAGAAGGGTCTATATAAAGTCAAAGGATATTTTAAAAACAAAAAACAATAATTTAGGCCTTTTGATTTTGTCAACTTCAAAGGGTCTTATGACCGACTTTAATGCACGTAAAAATAACATTGGAGGGGAACCTCTCCTTATGGTCTGGTGAGGTGTTATATGTCAAGGATTGGAAGAAAACCCATTATACTGCCACAGTCTGTAAAAGTTGAGGTAAAAGACGGTGAGGTGCATGTTTCCGGTAAAACAGGCTTTCTAAAAAGAAAGATTTTAGAAGGTATATCTGTTGAAGTTGATGGAAATGTGGTGTATGTAAAAAGGGCAGATAATGATAAAAAAACTAAAAGTTATCATGGGCTTATGAGAACCCTGATTGCAAATATGGTAGATGGCATTGATAAGGGCTTTGAGAAAAAACTTGAAATTATTGGAATCGGATACAGGGCGGAACTGCAAGGAAATGACCTTATTTTTTATTTAGGGTATTCTCATCCTGTAAAGTTTCCATTACCTGAAGGCATATCTGCCCAGGTAGAAAAACAGACCCTTATTACCATAAAGGGTATTGATAAAGAGCTTGTAGGCATTGTGGCAGCAAAGATCAGGGCACTGCGAAAACCTGATGTATACAAGAACAAAGGTATAAAATATGCCGGCGAAATTTTAAGAAAGAAGGCTGGTAAAAGCGGCAAATAAGAGGTAAGAGATGTTAAGAAAAGAAAAGGTTGAGGCAAGGCTTAAAAGAAAAAAGAGAATCAGAAAAAAGGTTTTTGGTACACAGGAAAAGCCAAGGCTATGTGTATATAAGAGCTTAAAGAACATATACGCCCAGCTCATAGATGATGAAAGGGGAATAACCATAACAGGTGTATCTACCCTTAATAAAGAAATCAAAGCCCAGATTAAATCCGGAGGCAATGTGGAGGCAGCTAAAAAAGTAGGTGAATTCATAGGAAAAAAGGCCATAGAGTTAGGTATAAAGAAGGTGGTATTTGATAGAAACGGATTTAAATACCACGGTAGAATAAAGGCTGTTGGTGATGGAGCAAGAGAAGCAGGGCTTTTATTTTAGCAAGGAGGTTTCGTATTGATCGAGAAAAAGGGTTTAGAACTTGATGGCATAGAGTTACAAGATAGACTTGTATTCATTAACAGGGTTGCAAAGGTCGTAAAAGGCGGTAGGCGTTTTAGTTTCAGTGCTATAGTGGTCGTAGGAGATGGAAACGGAAGAGTCGGATACGGTCTGGGGAAGGCAAATGAGGTCCCTGATGCCATAAGAAAGGCAATAGAACATGCAAAGAAAGACCTTGTAAAGGTTCCTGTTGTAAATGGCACAATACCCCACCAGATAAAGGCAAAATACGGAACGAGTGAAGTATTTATGAAGCCCGCTGCTGAGGGAACAGGTGTTATAGCAGGAAGAGCTGTAAGGGCAGTGGTGGAGGTGGCTGGCATAAGAAATATACTGACAAAATGTTATGGTTCAAGGAACTACCATAACGTGGTTAAGGCAACGATTAAAGGTCTTATGATGCTTAAATCGCCTGAAGTTTCTTTAAAACAGAGGGGAAAGCTCAAGACCGAGGAGGCATAATGGGAAGTCAGTTAAAGATAAAATGGGTGAAATCAACAATCTCATGTCCCAAAGATATGAGAGATACCATAAGAAGCCTTGGTTTTAAAAAACTAAACGAAGAGAGGATTGTGAAGAATACACCAGAGATCAGAGGCATGATTAAAAAGGTGATACATCTCGTAAAAGTTGTGGAGGAGATATAATAGATGAAACTCAGTGATTTAAAACCTGTTGAAGGTTCAAAGAAAAAGAGAAAAAGAGTGGGAAGAGGAACTGGTTCTGGCCATGGAACCACAGCTACATATGGACATAAAGGCCAGAGGGCAAGAAGCGGAGGAACAAAAGGAAAAGGTTTTGAAGGCGGTCAGATGCCTTTAACAAGAAGGATACCAAAAAGGGGTTTTAAAAATCCTTTTAGGAAAGAATACAGCATCATAAAGGTCAGTGATCTAATAAGATTCAAGGATAAAAAAGAGGTGGGTATTGAAGATTTTATAAAGAGTGGACTGATAAAAAAGCTTAAAAGCGGGATAAAATTATTATCAAGCGGTGATATTGACTTTCCCATTAAGGTAAAGGTTCATAAGGCATCAAAGGCCGCAATAGATAAAATTAAAAATAGCGGTGGTGATGTGGAGGTTATAAGTTAATGGGAGGTTTCCAGAATATTGGAAAAATCCCTGAGCTAAAGAGGAGGATACTTGTAACCCTTGCGCTCCTTGCTGTATACCGTATTGGTGTTCATATACCTACACCTGGTATAGACGGTAGGGTCCTTGCAGGGATTTTTGAAAGGGCTAAAGGGACACTCCTCGGATTCTTTGACATGTTTGCCGGTGGAGGCCTTGAAAGGCTCTCTGTATTTGCCCTGGGAATTATGCCTTATATCAGTGCCTCTATTATTTTACAGCTTCTTACTGTAGTGGTCCCAACATTAGAGAGACTTTCAAAGGAGGGAGAGGCGGGTAGACGGAAGATAACACAGTATACGAGGTATGGAACTGTAATAATTAGCCTTATTCAGGGATTTGGAATCGCTGTGGGACTTGAACAGATGAGAGGCGCGGCAGGGGAACTGGTCGTTTATAATCCGGGTTGGAGCTTCAGGCTCATGACTATGATAACACTCACTGCAGGCACATCTTTTATAATGTGGCTTGGCGAACAGATAACTGAGAAGGGAATTGGAAACGGAATATCTTTAATTATTTTTGCCGGTATTGTGGCAAGGATGCCCAATGCCATAGCAGGAACCATGAGCCTTGTGGCATCAGGTGAGATGAACTGGTTTGTTGTTATACTCATCGTGATCATGATGCTTATTGTTGTTGCTTTTATATTATTTATGGAGACATCCCAGAGAAGGATTCCGGTTCAGTATGCAAAGAGGGTTGTGGGCAGGAGGATGTACGGCGGGCAATCAACCCATCTGCCTTTGAAGATAAATACTGCTGGAGTGATACCACCCATATTTGCATCATCCATTTTGATGTTTCCTGCAACCATTGCAAGCTTTATAGGTCACCCGTATATGAAGAAATTTGCTGAATGGTTAACACCGGGTAGTCTGTTGCATGAGTTTCTGTATATTGCATTTATAATTTTTTTCTGTTTTTTCTATACAGCCATAGTTTTCAACCCTGACAATGTAGCAGATAATATGAAAAAGTATGGAGGTTACATCCCCGGCATAAGACCAGGCAAAAAGACATCTGAATATATAGAGAGGATTTTATCAAGAATAACATTAATTGGAGCTATATATATTTCTTTTGTATGTGTATTACCAACTTTACTTGTAAAAAAATTCAATGTCCCTTTCTATTTCGGCGGAACTGCACTTTTAATCGTAGTCGGTGTTGCCCTTGATACAATCCAGCAGATAGAATCGCATCTGATATTACGACATTACGATGGGCTTGTAAAAAAATCGGCAAGAATGAAGGGTAGAAGATGATTTTACAATGCAAAATAGTGTTTAATGATTATTTTAAAAACAAAAAATGAAATTGAAAAGATAAGAACAGCGAGTAAATATGCGATGGAGATTTTACTTTACCTTAGGGATTTTATCAAAGAAGGCATAAAAACCATGGAACTTGAAAGGCTGTGTGAGGATAAGTTAAGGCGGTATAATAGGAAAATCAGGCCTGCATTTAAAGGGTATAATGGGTATCCATACTGCTTATGTATATCCTTAAACGATGAGGTTGTGCATGGAATGCCTGATGATAGGATTTTAAAAAACGGGGATATAGTGAGTCTGGACTTTGGAGTGGAATACGAAGGTTTTTTTGGTGATGTTGCCTTAACAGAAGGGGTGGGAGATATTTCAGAAGAGGCGAAAAGACTTCTTAAAATAACAGAAGAATCTTTGTATAAAGGGATTGATGAGGCAAAAGAAGGAAACAGGCTGAATGATATCTCCCATGCAATTCAAAGCCATGTAGAGTCCGCAGGTTTTTCCGTAGTGAGGGAGTTTGTCGGTCACGGTATAGGCAGTAATCTCCATGAGGAGCCCCAGGTTCCAAACTTCGGAGAAAAAGGTAAGGGAATTAGGTTGAAAAAAGGTATGGTTTTTGCTATAGAACCTATGGTAAATATGGGAAAAAGTGAGGTTTATATTAAGGAAAATGGATGGACCGCAGCAACGCTGGATGGTTCTTTATCTGCACATTTTGAGCACACCATAGCAATAACCGATAAAGGAACTGAGATACTAAGTAAATTATAAAAGATAAATATGCCAAAAGGTGAAGGTATAGAAATAGAAGGAACAGTTATTGAGCCATTGCCCAATGCAATGTTCAGGGTCGAACTGCCCAATGGGCATAAGGTTCTTGCCCATGTTTCTGGAAAGATGAGGATGCATTATATAAAGATTCTTAAAGGTGATAAAGTTGTGGTAGAATTATCACCTTATGACTTAACAAGAGGTAGAATAATCTACAGGGTTAAATAGGGAGGAAGCCATGAAGGTCAGGCCTTCGGTTAAAAAAAGATGTGATAAGTGCAAGATAATACGCAGGAAAGGCGTAATAAGGGTTATATGTGAAAACCCAAAACATAAACAGAGACAGGGTTAAGGAGGTTAAGTTTGGCAAGAATTGCAGGAGTAGATATTCCAAGGGATAAAAGGATAGAGGTTGCCCTGACTTATATTTACGGAATAGGAAGGACTCTTTCAAATAAGATACTCTCAGAAGCAGGTATTGATCCTAATAAAAGGACACACGCTCTATCTGATGAAGAAATTGCAAAGATAAGGGATATAATTGAGAATTCTTATAAGGTGGAGGGTGATCTTAGGAAAGAGGTTAGCATCAATATAAAGAGACTGATGGATATAGGATGTTACAGGGGCTTGAGACATAGAAAGGGTCTCCCTGTTAGAGGTCAGAGGACAAGAACAAACGCAAGGACCAGAAAAGGACCCAGAAAATCTCAAATGAAAAGAAAGAAATGAAAAGGTGAGGTGAGGAGATGGCAAAGGCAAAAAGGACCGGTAAAAAGAAGGTTAAAAAGAACATACCTACCGGCAATGCATATATACAATCGAGTTTTAACAACACAATCATTACCATTACAGATCCACAGGGTAATGTGGTATCATGGTCAAGCGGTGGAGTTGTAGGTTTTAAAGGTTCACGGAAGAGCACACCCTTTGCAGCACAGCTTGCTGCAGAGAATGCCGCAAAGAAGGCAATGGAAAATGGCTTAAAAACAGTGGATGTCTTCATAAAGGGTCCTGGTGCAGGGAGAGAGGCAGCACTCAGAGCTCTTCAGAGTGCAGGATTAAAGATCCATATGATTAGGGATATAACGCCAATACCACATAATGGTTGTAGGCCACCTAAAAGAAGAAGGGTTTAAGGAGGTAGATCTTGTCAAGATATATAGGACCATCCTGCAGATTATGCAGGAGAGAAGGAATAAAACTTTTTCTTAAGGGCGAAAGATGCTATACAGAAAAATGTGCCATTGAGAAGAGAAATTACCCACCAGGAGTACATGCTGAAACAAGGGGAAAGATGATGGAATACGGCACAAGACTGAGGGAGAAGCAGAAAGTAAGGAGAATCTATGGTTTAAGTGAGAAGCAATTTAAAAGATTCTTTAGTATGGCAGAGAGAAAGCCTGGTATAACAGGTTCAAATTTTTTAATACTTCTCGAGAGACGCCTTGATAGTATGGTATACAGGCTCGGTTTTGCCACATCCAGAGCCGAGGCAAGGCAGCTCGTATCACATAGACATATACTTGTTAATGGAAAATGCATAAATATACCTTCTTATCTTGTAAAGGCAGGAGATGTGATATCTGTAAAAAATAAAGATCTCCCTACAGTAAAAAATGCCCTCGAGACGGTGGTGAGGAGGGGATTGCCTTCATGGATTGAACTCGATAAGGAAAATATGAGAGGCATCATAAAGCAGTTGCCCACGAGAGAAGATATCACAATGCCCATTAAAGAACAACTCATAGTTGAATATTATTCAAGATAGTAACTTACCCCTAAGGAGGGTATCAGTTTATGTTTGAAAAAAATTGGCAGGAATTAATAAAACCAGCTAAAATCGATATAGAAAAAAAAGAGGATGATTATTTGAAGTTCTCAGCAGAACCCCTTGAAAGGGGTTATGGCTATACAATTGGCAATTCTCTAAGAAGGGTACTACTTTCTTCCATTATGGGTAGTGCCATAACCTCCGTATGGATTGAAGGAGTAAATCATGAATTTTCAACCATAAGAGGTGTTAAAGAGGATGTCACAGAGATCATCCTGAATCTTAAAAAGGTTGTGTTGAAATTAACAGATGGTAAAGAAAAAATCCTTAAGATAGATGCAAAGGGAAAGATGGAGGTTAAAGCCGGAGATATACTCCACGATGGAACAGTTGAAATAATAAATAAAGACCATCATATCGCCACATTGAGTGAAGATGCAAGACTATATATGGAATTAAAGGCAAAGATGGGTAGGGGTTATGTACCTGCAGAGATGAACCATGATGAAAATGCACCCCTTGGCACAATACCTATAGACTCCATATATACACCTATAAAAAAAGTAAGCTATAATGTAAGCCCTGCAAGGGTTGGTTTTAGAACAGATTACGATAAACTTACAATGGAGATCTGGACAAATGGAAGCATAAATCCCCTTGATGCCCTGTCTTTTGCTGCAAAGATCATAAAAGAACAGATGAAGATTTTCATACACTTTGAAGAAAAGGAAGAAGAAGAGGTAGAAAAACAGGTCAAACCTGTAGAAAGACAGGAATTTAATGAGAACCTGTTCAGAAGTGTGGATGAGCTTGAGTTATCTGTAAGGAGTGCAAACTGTCTGAAGAATGCGGATATAAAATATATAGGTGAGCTTGTACAGAAGACAGAGCAGGAGATTTTAACAACGAAGAACTTCGGAAGAAAGTCTCTGAATGAAATAAAAGAGATACTTGCCTGTATGGGCTTGAGGCTTGGATTAAAACTCGAAAACTTTCCTTCAAGAGAAGAGCTGGATAAGATGGCAGTAAAGAGAAAAGACCATGTATAGATAGAGGTTTATCATGAGGCACTTAAGAAAGGTAAAAAAATTAAACAGGACAAAAAGCCATAGAGAGGCATTATTAAAAAACCTTGCCATCTCTCTTTTTACCCATGAAAGCATCAAGACAACAGATGCAAAGGCAAGGGCATTAAAAACCGTGGCAGACAAGCTTATCACACTGGCTAAAAAGAAGGATATGCATTCCATAAGACAGGCCTTTGCATTCCTCCGTCATAAAGAGACTGTAAAAAAGCTTTTCACTGATATAGGTGAGCGATATGTGGCTGTAAACGGTGGTTATACAAGGGTTCTCAAGATGGGTAGAAGAAAGGGAGATAACGCACCTATGGCACTTATTGAGCTCACCATGAAAAAAGATAAGGATGAAAAAAAAGAAAAGAAGTAGTATAATATAAAATGAGTTGGGGGATCGTTCAACGGCAGGACAACGGACTCTGACTCCGTGAATCAAGGTTCAAATCCTTGTCCCCCAGCCATAAAATGAAATTATACTAATTCCATTTTTGAATATAGATATTTCTTCGCAAGTCCTACATAGAGTTCAACAGAATAATTCAAATATTCCCTGTCTCTATCTGTTACATCCCTGATTTTCTGGGCAGGGTTTCCAGCGACAATTATATTTGCATCTATTTTTTGTTCTTTTTTTACTATAGTGCCTTCAGCTACGAAAGTGCCGTAATCTATCTCAGCTCTAAGGCTTACAATTGCACCCATGCCTATCAAAACGTAATCGGATATCTTTTTTGCATGGATGATGGCACCATGGCCAATCACTACATTACTTCCAATAAAACATATCTCATCAGGTGGTGCATGGATTATAACACCTTCTTCAACAGATGTCTTATCACCAATTATGATTTTCCCGTAATCACCTCTTAGGATTGCTCCATGGCCTATATAGCAGTTGTTGCCTATTCTTACATCCCCAATTACAATGGCTGTTTCGCTCACAAATGTATTCTCACCAATTTGTGGCACTTTTCCATCGAATCTGTATAACATGGTTCACCTTTTTAATTTCTAATATGGTTATTTCATATACGGAGATTTATTCATATCTGTTACCATAATGTCCTAAAGAATATCAATAAATTAAAACTCCATAAAATAGCCAATAAAGCATAAAAAACATTTGTATAGAAAGATAAAAAAATAGGGTTTAACTAAAGGGCATATTAAATATTGACAGCTACTTATAAAAAAGTGAAAATTAGATGAAAATCATAAACGGATAAACGGTTTTTATGAGACTTTTATTGGTAGAAGATGACAACAAGATCGCATCTCTGATTGCAAATGGGTTCAGACAGGCCGGTTTTGCTGTAGATTTAGCATCTGATGGTGAAACAGGATTAGGCCTTGCCCTTACTGAATCATACGATGTATGTATTATTGATATTATGCTGCCAAAGATCGATGGACTTACCCTCATTGAAGAGATGAGACGTAACAAGAAAAATACCCCGGTTATTATATTGAGTGCCAAACGTTCAGTTGAGGACAGGGTAAAGGGATTGCAGATGGGCAGCGATGACTATCTTATAAAGCCCTTTTCCTTTTCAGAACTCCTTGCCCGTGTTCATGCCCTAATAAGAAGGGCATGCACCAATCAGGAAACAACTAAAATAATAGCAGGCGAATTATCTTTAGACCTTTTAACAAGAGAGGTTTATTATGGAAACCGTAAAATAGATTTACAACCCCGTGAATTTTCCCTTCTTGAGTATCTTATGCGCAACATTGGCAGGGTTCTCTCCAAAACAATGATAATGGAACATGTATGGGATTATTCCTTCGACCCCCAGACAAATGTGGTGGATGTTCTGGTATGCAGGCTTCGCAAAAAATTAGAAGAGGCTGAGCCTGAGAAGAAAATCATACACACGATAAGGGGGGTCGGTTATGTTCTTAAACCTTATTGATAAGATAAAAAGAAATTTCAGTTTACGCCTCACCCTCTGGTATACCATAGTTTCTCTCTTTGCCTTCATTGTCATCTTCACAATTGCCTACTACAGCCTTCAGTCTTCATTAAAAAAAGAAGATGAGAAGTTGATTTTATTCAGATTCAACAAATACAAAGAATATTATGAAAAGGATGGACTGGAAGGGGTGCAATCAGAGATTGCCCTTGAAAGAAACGGTGAAAAACCTAACCTTT
This sequence comes from Syntrophorhabdaceae bacterium, assembly GCA_026416315.1. Taxonomy (GTDB): domain Bacteria; phylum Desulfobacterota; class Syntrophorhabdia; order Syntrophorhabdales; family Syntrophorhabdaceae; genus JAKORG01. Next base: position 15,450 of record JAOAFK010000060.1, read on the forward strand.
TCTTTGTCCGCATAGCAGACAAAGATAACCATACCCTTCTTCTAAGTATACCCGATCAATGGAAGGGAGTCGATATTTCTGAACTTGGTTCCATAAATACAAACATGAAGGTTCAGAATTTAAGGCCAACGGATAAAAGCATTGAAACCCTTTATGAGATCATCACATTTCCTCTAAAAGATGGAAATTTCATACAGATTGGCAAGGACATCACATATAGATTAGAAGCACTGAATCGATTTAAACAGATTTTTTTTGCTGTAATGCTACCTGCCATCCTGATAGGTCTCTTGGGTGGTTATCTTGTCACCTATAAGGCACTTCTGCCTATTCGAGATCTTACTAAAACCATAAAATCCATAGTAAATACAGGTGAAATGGGTGCCCGTGTCCCTTCAGGAAAGACAGATGATGAATTGGGTGAATTAGTTTCTCTCTTTAACAATATGCTTGTCCGCATAGAGCAGCTTATCGAGGGGATGAAGGAATCTCTTGATATTGTGGCCCATGATCTCAGAACACCTTTAACGAGTCTCAGGGTTATGGCAGAAAATGCCCTATCTTCTCATCAAAGTTTAGAGTTATGCCGAGAAGCCCTTTCAGACTGTTTGGAAGAATCTGAAAAGATTATAAGGATGTTAAATACTCTTATGGATATATCAGAGGCTAAAGCGAAAACTTTAAAGCTTAAAAAGGAAAGATTTGATATATCTAATCTCGTCCAAAAAACTTTAGAAATTTATCTTTTTATCGCCGAAGAGAAAAACATTACGATTAATGCGGAATTATCTGAGGGTATTTTAGTCTTTGCTGATCCGAACAGGATAAGGCAGGTTGTTGGCAACCTTCTTGATAACTCCATTAAATATACACCTTCAGGTGGCATGATAAATATAAAAACATACAAAGAAACACATAAGGCGGTGATTGAGGTAAATGATAACGGGATAGGTATCAGCGAACAGGACCTCCCTAAGATATGGGACCGGCTCTATAGAGGAGAAAAAAGCACAACTCATCGAGGATTAGGCCTTGGATTAAGTATTGTAAAATCAATAGTTGAGCTTCACGGCGGGCATGTAGAGGTAACAAGCAGGCCATCCTTTGGCTCCACCTTTATCGTCTCCCTCCCTTTTGTTGAATAGATAAAATATCTTTTTAAACCTTTCAAAAATGTAATGTATGTGAAATGCTGTTGTAATACATACCCTTTATAATAATAAAAAATTTATAGGGAGGTCTAACATGAAAAGAAGAATTAATTCATTAGTGCGGACAGCACTTCTTGCAGTAGCCATTATAGGGCTCATTGCAACACTGGCATCTGCAAAAGGCAAAAAGGAAAAGGGAACTTATGTGGCACCCACTATAACAGCAGAGCAGGCCATATCAACTGTAAAGTCTGCCTTACCCAAGCTCACAGCAGGCAACAGTTATGTAAAAACTGGAAAGAGAGGAGAAAAGAAGTTAGAGGTGCCACTTATCCTTGATGGTAATATTATATCCCGGATAAGGCTAAATCCTGCCACAGGTGAAATACTGCCAAAAGGCTTTGACCCTATGGTGTACACAGTATCTGCCTCATCTGATCAGGCACTGAAGATCGTCCAGCAGGCACTACCCAATTTAGATGTTGCATCTGTTAGCCTTGGTAAACAGGGTGAATGGAAAGTAGATCTCACATTAAAAAAGGCGATTGTTGCCCACATAAAGGTTAACAGCAATACAGGGATCATACTTCCAGACTTAAAGGCTAACCGGGATGCATCAATATATAGCAAAACTAAATAGTTTAAAACTTCTCTCTGTATTTTGTTTGAATTATTATTTATATTACATTTTATAGGCCTTCTATAAAGGTCTTAATTTAAAAAAAGGAGGTTTTATGGGAGAGCAAGGGTCATGTAGGCCTGACATTTTAGGGAATGCCTGGAAGGTATGGAAACCTGAAATGGCATTCTAAACAAAAAGACTATTAAAAGGCGAGCCATGTGACAAATCTCACCTGGTCGCCTTTTCTTGCGATAAAAAAGGCATCAGAAAAATTTTGCATCTTTTGATTTGAGAGATTATTTATGTTTGACCATGTTTTTTATGAAATATCGGTGATAATGGCCCTTGCGGCAGTTATAGGTATAATAGTCATTGCACTCCGACAGCCCCTTATTGTTGCCTTTCTTGCAACTGGAATTCTGACAGGTCCATCATGGCTCTCTTTGATCAAAAGTTATGACCAGATAGGGCTTTTTGCCCAGATAGGTATTTCACTTCTTCTCTTTGTTGTGGGATTACGTCTTGATTTAAGATTAATCCGCACCACAGGGCCTGTGGCACTTGCCACAGGTCTGGGCCAGATTATATTTACCACCTTTTTTGGTTTTTTTATCGCATATGCTATGGGATTCTCTGTAATAGGCTCCCTTTACATTTCTGTTGCGCTAACATTTTCAAGCACCATCATAATAGTTAAACTCCTTTCAGATAAAAAGGAAATTGATGCGCTCCACGGCAGAATTGCCGTGGGCTTTTTGCTTGTGCAGGATATGGTGGCAATACTTGCCATGATTATCCTCACAGCAATAGGTGGTGGCGCAGGCACAGAAGATACAACCATTTTAAAGATCCTGTTTATTATCGCTAAAGGAATAGGTCTTCTTTTATTTGTTGGTATATTGATGAGATTCGTTTTGCCGAAATTAACCAGGCTTCTTTCTTTCCATCAGGAACTCCTTGTTCTGTTTGCCATATCTTGGGCAGTTTGTTTGGCTTCCATGGGCGATTACCTCGGTTTCAGCAAAGAAGTGGGGGCATTTTTAGGTGGGATTTCCCTTGCTTCAAGTGGTTACAGAGAGGTAATAGCTGCAAGACTTGTAAGTGTAAGAGATTTTTTATTGTTATTCTTTTTTATTGACCTCGGTTCACGCCTTGATTTCAATACCGCAGGCCCTCAGATAAATAATGCCATACTTTTGTCTATATTTGTGCTTGTGGGAAATCCATTAATTGTGATGGCCATTATGGGATTTATGGGTTACAGGCGTAGGACAGGTTTTATGGCAGGCCTCACAGTTGCCCAGATTAGCGAATTTTCACTGATACTCTCTACCCTCGGGCTTAATCTTGGTCATATTGACAAAGATGCCATGAGCTTGGTAACCCTTGTGGGAGTGATCACCATATGTCTATCAAGCTATATGATTATCTACTCTGGAAAGATTTATAAACTGATTGCCCCGTTTTTAAAAATTTTTGAAAAAAAGCATCCTTACAGAGAGGAGATTGCAAGCGGGGCATGTGTGGTACCAGAGGTGGATATGCTTATAATAGGCCTTGGTAATTATGGAAGTAATCTCGCAAGACATCTTTTAGAGAGAAAAAAAAGGATTGCTGGTGTTGATTTTAACCCCCAGGTGCTTGAAGAGTGGCGCTTACGAGGAATACCCGTTGTGTTTGGAGATATGGGTGACCCTGAATTTATTGACAATTTGCCCATTCATTGTTCCCACTGGATTGTGAGCACTGTAAGAGACAGGGATTTAAACATGACCATACTGCACCTGTTAAAAGAAAAAAAATACGAAGGTAAAATCGCATTAACTGCTACTGACGAAAAAGAAGCAAAACTATATGCCCAAAATGGTGCACACGTTGTTCTAAAACCTTTTGAAGATGCATCAGAAGAGGCTGCAGATTCATTGACAGAGGCAATGGATCTGTTTCCAGAAGATATGGATTGGCCCATAGCAATAAAAGAGATAAGGTTAAAGAAAGGTTCTGTATTTGCCGGAAAAAGAATAAAAGAAACAGATCTGAGAAATCTCACAGGTATAAATATTGTGGCCATCAGCAGGGCAGGCAGGCTTTATCTTGAGCCAGATCCTGAATTTCAACTGTTTCCAGGGGATCGAATTTTGATGGTCGGTGAACACTCCGCGATAAAACATGCAGAGGATATACTCCATGAGATTGAACCCCATGGACCTGCCCTTTCACCAAAGAGGTTTGCCATGATGGAGATAAGAATAACCCAAAATTCCCCTCTATTGAACAAAACCCTTTCAGAATTCAAATTGAGACAGAATTATGCTGTCACTGTAATAGGAATTATAAGAGGTCAAGAACAGATAATATTACCGAGATCAAAAGAGGTTTTGAGGGAAGGAGATAGATTGCTAATCATAGGGAAACCTGAGGCAATCCAAAATCTAAAAAATTCTCTTGGATAAATTTTTTATTTCAATCGGCTTATCCATATGCCTGCTATAATAAGACATAGCCCTATAAAAGACGTGTAGTATATCTGTTCTTTCAAAATTAAATGTATGAAGATCAACGAAACAAAAGGGGTTAGATAGATAAAATTAGAGATCTTTCCCGTTGATTCTGAAAGTTTCAGAGCCTTTAACCAGAAAATATATGTTATACCCATTTCAAAACACCCTATATAAATTGGAGGTAGTAAAGATTTATGAAAAATAGAAAAGAGGTCTTTAGTTAATACAGCAAGAATAAAAATATAAACAGTTGAAAAGAAAGAGGCAAGAAAGAGTTTAGCGAGGTCATCACGGTCATCTTTGAGATTTATTATCCAGAAAAAAGACCAGATAATAGAAGACAAAAGGGCAAGTCCAGTGCCCAACGGTTCAACTACAGTAAAAGACAGTACATTTCCCTGGCTGGATAGAATTAAGACACCTAAAAAACTTATACATAATGCGAGAATGCCTGTAATCTTTATGGGTTGGCCTAAAATAGGGCCGGATAGTAACATAAGGACTATGGGCCAAACAAAATTTGCAGGTTGTGCCACCTGTGCAGGAAGCAGGCTGTAAGCCTTAAAAACAATAATATAATACAAAAAGGGATTCAAAAAGCCCTGCAGCATGGATAGGGACAATTGAGATACATGAGAATTTTTTATCAAATAAAATTTTTTCTGTAATGCCAACACAACCCCGAGGATTATAAAAGAGACTGTATTTGCCACAAGGAGAACCTGAATATTATTCATATCCATAAGGGCAATCTTAAAGGCAGTGGCAACAGTTGACCAGAAAAATACGGTGAGGGATGCATAGAAATATGCCTTTATTTGATTTTTATGTGCTGACATGAAAATATAAAATTACATGCCCATATAAGCCTTGCGGACTTCCTCTGATTCAAGAAGTTCTGAGGCATAACCGGAATGGACGATCCTTCCATTCTGGATGATGTATCCCCTGTGGGCTATTTCAAGGGCCTCCTGTACCATCTGCTCCACAAGAAGAACTGTTGTGCCCTTTTTATTGATATCTGTTATAATTTCCATCATCTTTTCCACCATGCTGGGCATGAGTCCTAAGGACATCTCATCGAGCATAAGAAGCTTCGGCTTTGACATAAGCCCCCTGGCAATAGCAAGCATCTGTTGTTCTCCACCACTTAATGTCTCAGCGGTCTGTTTTGCCCTGGCCTTAAGGACAGGAAATATCTCATAGAGTTCCTCTTTTCTTTTATCCACTTCTTGTTTTGAATCTTCTATATATGCCCCTAAAGCGAGGTTCTGTTCAACAGAGAGTTTTGGAAAGAGCCTTCTACCTTCTGGAACATAGCTGATCCCTAACCTTAAAATCTTGTGTGCCTGCAGGTGTGATATATCCATACCCTCAAAGATGATATTTCCTTTAATCGGGTGATTGAGCCCGCAAATGGTACGCATGGTGGTGGTCTTTCCTGCTCCATTTGCACCTACTATTGCCACAAGCTCACCGGGCATGACCTCAAGACTTATACCGTGCAGAACAGGTACCCCATCATAGCCTGCATAGAGGGAAGATACTTTAAGTATAGGCTCCGCCATCTGTTCTTTCCACCTTTTTTTCTCTATATCTTTTACTGTATTTTGTTCCGAGATAGGCCTCTATCACCTTTTCGTTCTTTACAATAGATGCAGGTACATCTTCTGCTATCTTTACACCACCATCAAGGACAATCACCTTATCCGCTATGGGCATGATGCCCTCCATCACATGCTCAATAATCATTATGGTCATGCCGTGGTCTCTTAGTCTCTGTATGACTTCAACAGATGCCTTCATCTCTGTTGTGGTAAGCCCTGCCATGACCTCATCAAGCATGAGCAGTTTTGGATTTGTTGCGAGGGCTCTCGCCATTTCAAGGCGTTTTTTACCACCTATTGTAAGTTCACCAGCGATTTTGTCTTTGAGATGCTCAAGATTGCATAATCTTAGACACTCATAGGCCTTCTCAAAGGCAATACGGTTTTCTCGCGAATAAAGAAAGGCCCCTACAAGAACATTATCGAATACAGTCATGTCTTTTAACGGTCTTACCACCTGAAATGTCCTCACAGCCCCTTTTCTTGCAATTTCATATGGTTTGAGTCCTGTAATTTCTTCACCATTAAAAAAGATATTTCCCCCTGATGGTTTATACAGTCCTGAAATACAGTTAAAAAGGGTGGTCTTGCCTGCGCCGTTGGGACCAATAAGGCCCACGATGGCACCTTCCTCTACATTAAAGCTAATTGAATTACATGCTACAAGCTCGCCGAATTTCATAGTTACATTATGCACCTCAAGGATGGCCATCTATTTAACCTCTTGCAGTTTTGTTTTTTTGAAAGCCTTTTGAATATACTGAAGTATACCTATCATCCCGGCCGGTTGTTTTACAACAATGATGATGATAAGCAAGCCAAAGATAATAAGGTCAACACCACCGCCTAAACCACCCCAGAATGCCCTTGTGTATTCTTGTAGAGGAACAAGCACTGCTGCTCCAAGCAACGGGCCTGCAAGGGTTCCAGAACCACCGAGGATGGTTACAAGGACGAATTTCATGGAAGTATCAAGAGACATGACCATAGGGGGGTCTACCCTCAAGTTATATTGTACAAAAAAGCTACCGCAGAGTGCAGCCATAGAAGCAGATAAAGCCATGGCAGTAAGCTTAATAGCCGTGCTGTTCACACCAAGAGATTCTGCTGTCTCCTGACCATCTCTCACTGCTCTCATATAATAACCAAACCGGTGGCCTTCAAGCCATCTCACAATGCTAAAAATCAGCACAAATATCAAAAGGGCTAAATAGTAATAAGGTGTTTTTGTATTATGCCACATAAAATTTTTTAAACCCTCTTCGATTATAGGATAATCAAGGCCCAATGCACCTCCTATCCAGTCCCATACAAGAAAACCCCTGTTGAATATCTCAACAATGGCAAATGTGGCAATAGCAAAATAATGTCCGCTTAATTTGAAACAGGGATAGCTTATTATAACGGCCACACAGGCGGCAAGAATCATGCCTATTATAATCCCTAACCAGGGAGTACCACCGTATGTGACAACAGCCATGCCTGCCCCATATGCACCGATGCCAAAAAAGACCGAATGACCGAATGATACCTGGCCACAATAGCCACCTATTATGTTCCAGGCCTGTGCCATGCTGGCATAGAGCATTATCAATATCATAATGTGCATACGGAAAGAATTGGCTGTAAAGCCCGGTATCAATGGGAGGACTGAAAGTAATAGCACTAAAGTTAACCAGGAGATGTCTTTTATTTTTAGTTTTTTTTCTCGACTCACCATCCGAAGATACCTTTAGGTCGCAAGAATACAACAGCAAGATATAAAGCGAAAACAGCAATATATTTAAAAACAGGTGCTATGTAAAAACCCGCAAGGGCCTCAACAACACCCACGAGAAGCCCTGCAAGGAGTGCCCCCGGAATGCTGCCGAACCCTCCCATGGCAACACACACAAAGGCAATGAGCCCAAACATGGAGCCCACCTCAGGATGAACTGCAAGATAAGTGGGCATAATCCCTCCTGCAATACCCACACAGGCGCCACCTATGCCGAAAATGAGGACATAAATCTTCTCTGTGTTTATTCCCATTAATTCCGCAGCTTCCTTGTCCATGGCTGTTGCCTGAACGGCCCAGCCGAATTTTGTTGTGCTTATAATAAGATAAATGATACCCACCACAATTAATGCCAGAAGGCCTGCCGCGAGTTGTGGAACGGGGAAAATAAGCCCTCCTAACTGAAAAGTCTTATCTCCAAGCCATGTACCGGAGAGGATTCTGAAATTAGGGGTAAATCTGTTCATGCAGAAATTTTTAAGAAACATGGCAAGGCCGAATGTAGCAAGAAGCGCCACAAGTCCAGGCCTTCCTATAGTAAAACGGATTATCAGTTTATAGGTAAGCACACCGATTATAAAAATAAACACTCCTGAAGCCACAACTGATATTACAGGGTCAATATTTGCAAGAAAACCGAGCCAGTAGCTCACATACATGGCTATCATGAGATACTCACCGTGGGCAAAATTTATAATATCCATAACGCCCCATATAAGACACAAGCCAGCTGCTACAAGGGCATAAACCATCCCGCTTAAAAGTCCATCTATAAGCACCTGAATAAAAGTTTCCATATGGTCTTTTGACCTTCTTTTATTGATAAATAGAACTTCGGTACATCCTCTATGGACATACCGAAGTTTGGCTTGTTTTAGTTATCTTTTATCCCAGGGTTTCATGGGGAAGACAATCTCAGTGTCTGCCATCTCTTCAGGATAAATTCTTCTATATTCCCCGTTCTGGAGCTGGGTTACAATGCTTTGAGCCTTTATGTTCTGACCACCTTTTGCAAAAGCGACCTTTCCACCAAGTGAAAGAGGAGAATCCCATGTATTTGCGTGTAGTGTTGCGGCAACCTTTTCAGGATCCAAGGTTCCCGCCTTTTCAATGGCTTGAGCAAGGACAAACATGGCCACAGCCTCC
>JAOAFK010000012.1 GCA_026416315.1 Syntrophorhabdaceae bacterium
TTCTTCTAACTTCTGTCTTAAGTCCATCAGTTCTTTCTGTTTGTTTAATATGGTAGATTCGTCTGCTGCTGCATCGAAATAAAGGTTTTTAAGCTCTATATTTTTCTTAAATATTTCATATCTTAACCTCTGCATGTCGGAGAAATATTTTTCTCTGATCTTTAAAAGTTTTTCTGATTGTTCTTTTGATAATTTCAATCTCGTTTCCATTTCAAAAAAGTTTCCTGAAATCTCTTTTTCAAAAGGGTATACATGGGTATTGTAGATAAATAATATGGTCATTAAAATTATCAGCAAAAAAGCTTTTTGATTCATCAAAACCTCCATACTGTATGTTAAGCAAACTATGTGCCATTTATGCCTGTTCAATCTATTTCAGGTGTTTAAATGGCTTTTTTAGTAAAAAAAAATTTAAAATAGACAAAAATGTCGAATATATAAAAAACCTCGACAATTATGTCGAAACAAAAAATTGCATTGTTTATTAACTCTTTTTTATATAAACTAATATAAAAATGCATTAAAGAGCTTTTTAAGGGTGGGTTCTTATCAACACATCAAAAAAGTGACGCATATAAAGGTTTGTAGAAAAGGGGGTTATCATGAAAAAAGGATTTTTTGCAGTTATTTTTGTATTCATTTTATTTTTCATTAATTTTTTATTTATTGAAAAAGGCCTTTGCAACGATGTAAATGAGACAAGACAACTCGTTGAAAAAGCCCGCCTGACCCTTGAAAATTTTTATTTGGCAAACGAAATGGAGACCTTTAGAATCCTTGCAAAAAAGGCAAAAGGTTTTTTCATTGCACCCCAGATATTAAAAGGTGCCTTTTTATTTGGTGCATCAGGTGGAAGTGGGATTTTCATTGCAAGGGATTTAAAGACAAGTGACTTCAGTTATCCTGCTTTTTATACATTAGGCGAGGTAAGTTTTGGTTTGCAAATTGGTGGAGAATCTGCAGAGGTGGTAATGGTTATTATGTCTGAAAAAGGTGTATCAGCCCTACTATCTAATAGTGTAAAACTTGGTGTGGATGTCGGTATTGCCATTGGTCCTGTTGGGGCAGGCGTGGATGCATCAACTGCCAATTTAAGTGCTGATATAATAACATTCAGTAAGGCTAAAGGCCTCTATGGTGGATTATCTCTTGAGGGTGCATTTATTAAGACAAGAAATGATTGGAACAAGGTTTATTATGGAAATGAAGTAACATCCGTGGATATTATAATTAAACACAAGGCTAAAAATCCCCATGCAAAACCCCTTATTGAAATGGCCCAAAAAATTGTATCAGAAAAATGAAAGACTTGAAATCACGCATTTTAAATTTTATAATAGGCAACTATTAGAACACCATGAAGTTTGAAGAAGGATTAAAAAAACTCGAATCTATTGTAAAGACCCTTGACGAAGGAAACATACCCCTTGATGAGGCATTAAATATATTCAAAGAGGGATTGAATCTAACAAAAGAACTCTCAAAAAGACTTGATGAGATAGAGAAAAAGGTTGAAATACTTATTAAAAAGGAAAACGGCACATTAGAAAAAAAGGTCTTTTTGCAGGAAGAGGTAGAAGACTAATGGAACTATCTGCATATTTACATGAAAAAAGGATTATAATTGAAAATGCCCTTAAGGACATCTTTGTATCATTCGTATCAACACCTGGAGTTTTAAGGGACGCAATGGAATATATGGTATTTTCAAATGGCAAAAGGATAAGACCCATTCTTGCCATAGCTGCTTATGAGGCAAAGGGCAAATCAGGTGAAGAGGTGCTCCCCATTGCCTGCGCTATTGAAATGATACATACTTATTCACTTATACATGATGACCTGCCAAGCCTCGATAATGATGATATAAGAAGGGGTAGGCCCACCTGCCATAAGGTCTTTGGTGATGCTGTGGCAATACTTGCAGGAGATGCATTGCTTACTGAGGCGTTTAGAATTCTCGTGGACAGCAGATACACATACAGAACAAATCCAAAGTTGTTAAAACAAACGATTTTTGAAATAGCATCTGCAGCAGGGGCTGATGGTATGGTTGGTGGTCAAGTTATGGATATCCTCTATGATGGAAAGGTAGGTTCAAAAAATATCCTTCACTATATACACATGCATAAAACTACAGCCCTCATCAGGGCCTCTGTAAGGGTAGGAGCTCTCATGGGAGGAGCAAAAACAAGGGAATTAAAACACTTTACAAAATACGGTGAATGTATTGGTCTTGCCTTTCAGATTATGGACGATATTCTCGATGCAGAGGGCGATGAGGAACTTGTGGGTAAAAAACTAAAAAAAGACACTGGAAAACAAACGTATATAAAGCATTATGGCCTGGCAGCATCAAAGATAAAATTAGAACAACTCATCGATGAGGCCGTAAAATCCATAGAGTTTCTTGGAGAAAATTCAAAAATCCTTAAAGAAATCGCACAGTTTATTGGCAACAGGTCTGTCTAATAATGTATCTTGAAAAGGTGAATTTTCCTGAGGATTTAAAAAAACTCAGTATCTCCCAGTTAAATATCTTGTCAGATGAGATAAGGCGATTGATTATAGAAGTTGTATCTAAAACAGGAGGACATCTCTCCTCAAGCCTCGGCGTTGTTGAACTTACAATCGCCATACACTATGTGTTTAATACGCCTTTTGATAAAATTATATGGGATGTGGGTCATCAATGTTATGCCCATAAGATACTTACAGGCAGGAAGGATAGATTCCATACACTAAGACAAGACAATGGTCTAAGCGGTTTTCCCTCCCGACAAGAAAGCATCTACGATGTTTTCAATACAGGTCATGCAAGCAATTCTATTTCCATTGCCGTTGGGCTTTCAGAGGCAAAAAAGAAGTTGAAAGATGATTATAAGATTGTTGTCGTAATAGGTGATGGTTCCCTCACTGGGGGAATGTCTTTTGAGGGGTTAAACCACGCTGGTCATTTAAAAAGCGATATCATTGTTATTCTAAACGACAATGAGATGTCCATATCAAAAAATATAGGTGCCCTTTCTTCATATCTCAACAGAATTATGAGTGGTGAATTTGTAAATAAAACAAGGGAGGAGATCAAAAATATACTGAAAAATATACCTGCTGTAGGGGACAGGTTTTATAAAGTAGCAAAACACATAGAAGAATCCATAAAAGGTTTTATAACCCCGGGTATGCTTTTTGAAGAACTCGGCTTTCAATACTTTGGTCCTGTAGACGGCCATAATTTAACATATCTAATAGATACCCTTAAAAATATAAAAAAACTCAAAGGCCCTATACTCATTCATGTTGTTACGAAAAAAGGTAAAGGTTATACATTTGCAGAAGATGACCCTTCTCGTTTCCATGGTGTATCTACCTTTGAAATAGAAACAGGAAATTCCATTAAAACAGGCTCAACAACTTATACGGATATATTTGGTGATACTATTATAGAGATTGCAAAAAATGATGAGAAGGTTGTTGCTATAACAGCAGCCATGGGATTGGGCACAGGGCTTGATAAATTCTCAAAAATATTTCCCGATAGGTTTTATGATATAGGTATTGCTGAGGAACATGGCGTGACCTTTGCCGCTGCCCTCGCCTTAGGAGGGCTTAAACCATTTGTAGCTATATACTCCACATTTTTACAGAGGGCATATGACCAGATCATGTTAGATGTATGTCTTCAAAACTTGCCTGTTGTTTTTGCCGTTGATAGAAGCGGGATTGTGGGTCAGGATGGACCAACCCATCACGGTGCCTTTGACCTTTCATATTTCAGGCATATGCCGAATATGATTATTATGAGCCCAAAGGATGAAAACGAATTAAGACATATGCTTTATTCTGCATATATGTACAGAAAACCAGTGGCTGTGAGATATCCAAGGGGTGAAATTTTAGGTGTTGCATTAGATAGAGATTTAAAAGAAATACCCATAGGAAAATGGGAGATATTAAAAAATGGAAAGGATTTGGCAATTATTGCTACAGGCAATATGGTATTGCCCTCCCTTGAGGCATCACATATCCTTGAAAAAGAAGGCATAGAAGCCATGGTAATAAACGGAAGATTTATAAAACCCATAGATAAAGCCATGCTCCTCGATGCAGCATTCCAAACAAAAAAGATTATTACAGTAGAAGAAAATTCAGTAATAGGTGGATTCGGTTCAGGGATCCTTGAGATACTGTCAGAAGAAGGCGTTGTAGTCCCGGTAAAATCAATCGGAATACCCGATATTTTTATACCTCACGGGTCACAACATACATTAAGACATTCACTGTGTCTTAATAAAGAAGGTATAGCAAGGAAAGTGCTTGATTGGTTAAGGAAAGAATAGATGTAATTCTTACTAAAAAAGGGCTTGTCCAGTCAAGGGAGAAGGCAAAAATACTCATTATGGCCGGTAAGGTCTATGCGGACGGTGAGAGGATTACAAAGACAGATAAAAAAATATCTGAGGAAGCACATATTGAAATAAAAGGCAATGCCATACCATATGTAAGCTATGGTGGTGTAAAACTCGAAAAGGTATTGAAGGAATGTAATATAGACCTTAAAGGCAAAAAAGCAATAGATATCGGTTCATCCACAGGTGGTTTTATAGACTGTATGCTCAAGCACGGGGTATCCCTCATTTATGCAGTAGATGTGGGAGTTCATCAACTCCATGAAAAATTGAGAAAAGACTCCAGGGTGATACCAAAAGAAGGTATAAATGCAAGGTATCTTACCTTTGATGAAATTGGAGAAAAGGTGGATGTAGTTACCATTGATGTATCCTTTATCTCCATTAAAAAGATTTTACCCGTTGCCAAATTATTCTTAGGCACAGGTGGACTCATTATCTCCCTTATTAAACCTCAATTCGAGGTAGGCAGATTTGATGTAGGAAAAGGCGGAATTGTAAAAAAAGAAGAAAATATCAAAAAGGTACTCCATGATGTGATTGCATTCGGTGAAGACCTTGGTTTAAAACCCAAAAATTTATGTGAAGCCCCAAGGGAAAAAGAGAGAAAAAACAGGGAGTTTTTTATTATATGGGAGACATAAAACAACCAAAACCAGTTGCCCTGTTTGCAAGTATCATCTATAAAAATAATGAGACACTAAAAGGGGTCTTTAATATACTGGAGAAAAAAATCGACCAAATAGAAGAAAAATCAGATGTAATGCCATTTAACCATACAGATTATTATGAAGAAGAGATGGGGTCAGAACTGCACCGGATATTTATCCTTTTTAAATCCCTTATGCCGAGGGAATCCCTTGTGAGTATAAAACTTACTACAAATAACATTGAAAAAGAACTATCAATCCAGG
>JAOAFK010000016.1 GCA_026416315.1 Syntrophorhabdaceae bacterium
AAACCTTGAAAATGAAATATCCTTTTTAAGGAAAAAATTTTCAGAATTTCCTATGACTGTATCAGGCCTTGAAGTAGCACTGTTCAGGGCATATCTTACATCACAAAACCAAAATGAGCACTCCTTCTGGGGTGCAAACCTAACTCACATCGAAACAGATATTACCATTCCTTTTTTGACTGTATTAGAACCCCTTAAGAGATGGCTTGATGATTGTATTAAAAAAGGATTCAGGATTTTTAAAATTAAGGTTATTGGTGATATAGAGCTTGATACTCATTTACTCTTAAATGTTTATGGGATTTTACAGGATTCTTTAGAGGAATTTAAAATACGGCTTGATGGAAACCAAGGTTTTACAGAAAAGTCATTTTTTAAATTACAAGATATAATAGAAAAAAAAGGCATTCATATTGAATGTTTTGAACAGCCCCTGTTAAAGAATAATTATACAGGCATGAAAAATGTAAAAAAATATTCTCATTTCCCTGTAATACTCGATGAAACAGTATTCAATGCAGATGACATGTATCGAGCCATCTCTGAAGATATATGCCATGGAGTAAATATAAAGGTTGCAAAGAGCGGTATCTATGAATCGAAAAAAATTATAGATTTGGCAAAGAAACATCATTTGAAACTGATGATAGGCTGTATGACCGAGACAATGGTTGGTCTATCTGCAGGTATTTATATGGCATGTGGAACAGGTGTGTTTGATTTCATTGACCTTGATTCCATCTACTATTTAAAATACAAAAAACATTATGGGAACATCCATCTTTTGACACCATTTTATTTTATTAGCGACTTATAGTTTTCTTTCTTGACAAAATTTTGAATGAATGCTACCCATTGTTATAAAGAGATTTAATTTTGTTTTAAATGAGAAAGAAGGGGGGTGACATATAATTTTAATAACACAATAAAAGGAGGGTTATTATGCCAGAAAGTGTTTACAAAATTATCGAGATAGTAGGGACGAGTACAAAGTCCTGGGAGGATGCTGCAAAGAATGCCGTTGAGACAGCATCCAAGACTTTAAAAGATTTAAGGATTGCAGAAGTGGTCAAGCTTGATATGACCCTTGAAAATGGAAAGGTGACATCATACAGGGCAAGGGTGAATGTCTCGTTTAAATATCATGGTGAAATGTAAATTAAACTTTTGTTCTTAAAAAGGGCAGATGCTATTCTGCCCTTTTTTCTAAAGACATTTTTATTCACAAAAATCAAAAAACAGTATAAATTTATACTCCATTATATTCATATGCAAAACAATTATTTTTTAATTATCGGAACAATCCACAGGGATGAATCATTTTTTGAAAATCTTTTTAATTTTATTGAAAATTTAAGGCCGCAAGTATTAACATTAGAGCTGTCATATTATGGATTGAGCTTTAGAGAAAAAAAGGGTGACCATTATATAAAGATGCTCAACGATAATCTCAAAAAATTAGGTAAAGACACAGAAAACATAAAAAACGAATATATTGAAGACATAAAGAATTACCTTAACATCCCATATGAATACAGGGTGGCCTCAACATACATTAAAGAATACGGTGGTGCTTTGTACCTGGTAGATATGGACATCTTTTCATACTTTAACTTAAAAGACATTGATAATCTAATTTCTGAGGAAAACCTAAAAAACCTTTTGACATTGGAACAATTGCCAAAAAACAAGATGTCTGAGGTGATCCTTGCAAGACTTTATTTTGAGAAAGGCATAAAGACATTTCAATATACTGAAGAAATGCGTGTGCGTGATGAATATATGTGTCATAAGATTATGCTCCTTATGAAATCCCATCAGAATGAAAGTTTTCTCCATATATGTGGCTGGCAGCATTTACCTGACCCTTACAAGATATATGAAAAATTAAAACCTGAAAAGGTGTTTATTTATGATAAAACTATTCGTATTTGACCTCGGCAATGTGATCCTTCCATTTGACCACAGAAAGATACCGGAAAAGTTGCTTCTGTGGTCTCAAAAAAAAGAACAATTCGATTCCATTGAAATGTTTGAATACATATTCGGGGCTGATAACGGTCTCATTAATCCCTATGAAGAGGGTGAAATGTCAACAGAAGAATTTTTTAAGATTATCTCTGATAGATACTACCTAAATATGTCCCTTGAAGATTTTAAAAACATATGGACACCTATCTTTTTAGAGGATAAAGGGGTTGAAAAAATAATCTTGAATTTAAAAGAACTCGGTTATCCCCTCTTTATTTTAAGTAACACAAATGAGCTTCATTTCACATACATAAAAGAAACCTATCCCATAGTGCATGTTTTTAATGAATGGATCTTATCCTATGAGGTTGGTGCAAAAAAGCCAAAAAAAAGGATATTCGAAGAGATATTTAGAAGGGCTGAAGTATCTGGCAGCGAGGTATTCTATGTAGATGATACAGAATCTTATGTCTTAAAGGCTAAAGAGATGTTCGGGATATACGGTGTGGTTTACAAAGGGGCAGATGAACTGAGGACTGAGATAAAAAAAGTTTTAAACAGAAAAAAGGCAAAAAACCATGAGATTTCCTGATATTGACCCCGTAATTGTTAAAATCGGCCCATTATCATTGAGATGGTATGGGCTTATGTATATATTCGGTTTTGCCTCTTCATACCTTTTAGTCCTCTATCAGATAAAAAAGAAATCATTGAATATAAGCCGCAATTTTATTGACGACCTCTATTTCTATCTGATCCTTGGTTTAATAATAGGGGCAAGGCTTGGCTATATCTTATTTTATAATCTCGAATTCTATCTTAAAAATCCCTTTGAAGTATTTATAATATGGCATGGTGGTATGTCCTTTCACGGTGGTCTTGTAGGCACATTAATAGCAGGTTATATATACATTAAAAAGAAAAAGATGGATTTTTTTAAAATTTCTGACCTTATCATCCCCACCTGCCCTATAGGCCTTGCCTTCGGTAGAATTGGAAATTTCATCAATAAAGAATTATACGGAAAACCTTCCTCTCTGCCATGGGCAATGGTGTTTCCCGGTGCAGGAGAGGTGTCCAGACATCCTTCCCAGCTTTATGAGGCTTTTCTTGAGGGCCTTATACTTTTCATCATCCTATGGTTCTATAAAGACAGGAAAAAATATGACGGTGACGTATTTGCCCTTTTTATTATACTTTATGGTATCTTTCGATTTTTTTGTGAATTTTTTCGTGAACCGGACCCACAAATAGGTTATATTATAAATATATTTACTATGGGGCAGGTTCTTAGCTTTTTGATGTTCTGTGCCGGATGTGTATTAAAATTGTACATCCGCAAAATTAAAGATTAAATTTTGTATACATTTTTTAATCTTCAAACCTTGACAAAATGTATACAGGTTTTTAAAATAAGGGAAATTTTTTAAATTTCTGGAGGCTCTATGTGGGAGAACCTAAGCTTAAAAGAAGTTGTGGAGTTAACAAAAGACCCGTTCCCGTCTATCAGGAAATGGGTTAAGGAAAAAGGCAAAAAGGTCATAGGCAGCACGATTCCTGATGTGCCAGAAGAGGTGATTCATGCTTTTGGATTTCTACCTGTTTCACTAATAGGGACAGATAAACCATTAAAAAAGGCTCCGAGCAGGCTGCCTGACAACGCATGCTCCCTTGCAAGAAGTAATCTTGAGCTTGTTTTAAGCTACGAGGGAGACCTTTTTGATGGTTTTGTTTTGCCGCAGGTTTGTGACACAACACAGCACCTCTCTGATATCTGGAGGATTCACTTTCCGAATAAATATATGGAGTGTTTTCTTGCACCCCGTCAGGTAGATAGACCGAGTGCAAGATACTGGGTCAAGGAAGAGATAGAAAGGCTCATTGAATCTATGGGCAATTGGTCAGGTAAAAAAATCTCAAATAGTGACCTAATGAATTCCATAAATCTTTTTAATGAAAACAAAAGGCTCCTTAAAGAAATCTATGATTTTAAGAAGAAAAATCCGGGAGCGTTGTCCAACAAAGAATTCTTTTCTCTTGTAAAATTATCCATGCAGGTGGACAAAGAAGAGTTTAACAAGAGCTTAAAAGCTATAAAAGACCAGTTAAAACCGCAAAAAGGTGAAGGCTACCTCGATGTGGTCCTTGCAGGTATTACCTGTGACCCTCCTGAAGTCTACGGACTCTTTGATGAGATAAAACTAAACATTGTGGCAGATACCCTGGTAACAGGCACTCGCTACATCCAGGGGATCGTTCCTCAGGATAAAGACCCCGTTGAAGGCATGGTAGATAGACATATGAACAGGGGGTTCTTCTCGCCAATCCATGATAATGTCTACAGAAATTTTGAAGAGATAAAGGCCTTATATAAAGAAAACAATGCAAAGGCGGTTATATATATACATATAGAATTCTGTGAATCCCAGGAATATGACCTACCTGATCTAAAAAACATGCTGAGAAAGGAAGGCATACCATTTCATGTGATGGATACAGAGTATCAGACCTTGTCTTTATCTCACTTGAGGACAAGACTTCAAGCATTTTTTGAATCTTTGAAAGGGGGCGCCCTATGAGTGAAACACAAAAATCAGAAAAACCAAAAAAGGAACTCACAAAATCCCAGATGCTTTCAAAAAAGATTACAGAAGACTATATGAACGAGGCATTTCGTGCTCATGAACTCGGAAAATTGATAGGCTACACAACGGCCATTTCTCCTGTAGAGATCTTTGTTGCCCACGATATAATTCCCATATATCCTGAAAACCATGCAGTGGCAAATCTTACAGCAAAGAAAGGTGCTCAACTCTGCGCCGTTACAGAAAATTTGGGCTACACAAGCCATCTATGTGCTTATGCGAGAAGTGATTTAGGTTACAGGGAAACAGGTATAACTGTAACAAGGGGTATCCCTGAACCTGACCTTTTTCTTGCATGCAATGCCCAGTGCTTTACCCTCACCAAATGGTTTCAGGTGCTTGCCCGAAGGGGAAATCTCCCTGTTTTTGTCTTTGATACACCAGAATACATAATGGATAAGAAGGCAAGGCAGGAAATTATAAAATACTGTGTGCTCCAGCTCAAAGAACTGATCAGTTTTCTCGAAGAGGTGACAAAGAGAAAGTTTGATTATGACAGACTAAACGAGGTGATGAAATATTCAGCAGAATCCAGTAGGCTCTATAAAAAATTCCTTGATATGGCACAGTACAAACCATCCCCCATCAGTATTTTTGATGCCTTGATAGGCATGGCCATTGCGGTTTATAGAAGAGGCACACCAGAATGCGTGGAATATTACAGAACCCTGTGTGAAGAATTCCAGGAAAAGGCAGATAAAGGTATAGGTGTGCTGCCGAAGGATAAGGAAAAATATCGTTTATACTGGGAGAACCTCCCTGTATGGTTTAAATTTAGTGACCATGCAAAGCTTTTGGGTTCATACGGAGGTGTGATCCTTACATCCCTTTATGTCCATGCCTGGAGCTTTGAATTTGATCTCAATAAAGACCCACTGCTTACCCTTGCGGAAAACTATGTTTCAAGATTTTCCAATTCAACCCTTGAGGATAGGGCCGATATGGCTATGGACCTCTTTAAGAGATATTCTCTAAATGGCATGATCATGTTTATGAACAGAAGCTGTAAGGCCGTATCCTTTGCAGTACCTACCTTGAAGGATGTCCTTGTAAAAAGAACAGGTATACCAGCCCTTGTGTTTGAAAGTGATATGGGAGATCAGAGATTCTATTCAGAGACCCAGATACGCACAAGGATAGAGGCGTATTTTGAGACCCTTGATAGATTGCAATCCAAAGTTGCTTAAAAAAGGCTACATTAAGATAGTTCTGTTTAAGGCCCTGGATAAAAGTCCAGGGCTTTTTGTTTATCTAAAGGATAATATCTATGGACCTCCATGAGAAATATGAAAAACTTAAGGAAATTATAGGAGATCTAAAGAGGGTAGTAGTTGCCTTTTCAGGAGGGGTGGATAGTTCTTTCCTTTTAAAGGTCTCAAGGGATGTTCTGGGAAAAAATAATGTCATTGCCTTTACTGGTAAATTTCCTGCCTTCCCGGAAAGAGAAATAGCCTTTGCAAAAAAGATTGCCGAAGAAATGGATTGTCTGTGTGAAATTGTAGAAACCCGGCAGTTAGAAGAGCCTGATTTTTTAAAAAACGATAAAAACAGGTGTTATTACTGTAAAAGAGAATTAATGAAAAAGGCATGGGAGATTGCAGCTAACCATAATATTGAGCATGTTATAGAAGGATCAAACACAGATGATTTAAATGACTATAGACCGGGCATGAAGGCCTGTCACGAATTAAATATTAAAAGTCCTTTAGTCAAAGCAGGTCTAAATAAAAAAGAGATAAGAGAACTCGCACAAATGTTTTCACTTTCTACATGGAATAAGCCTTCTTTTTCTTGCCTTGCCACAAGGATACCATATGGAATAGAGATAAAGACAGAGATATTAGAAATAATTGACCTCTCAGAGGATTACATAAGAAACCTGGGTATAAAGAATGTAAGGGTAAGGTTTCATGGTAGCATTGCCCGTATAGAGGTAGATGAAAATGAGATAACAAAGATTATGGAAAACAGAAAAAATATCGTCAATACCCTTTTGAAATACGGTTTTTTATATATAACCTTGGATTTAAAAGAATATGGAAGACCTGATTAAAATCCTGTGTTAAAAGAATTTGATGGATTTTGGATAGCCGGTTCTCAATGAAAGGAAGCATTTTTTTATTGTATTGACTTATACACCAAATGGTTATATAAACAAAAAAAGCATAAGGGGGATGAATGAAAAGGATAGTCTTTTGTGTTTTGATGGCTCTTATATTTATTTACACATCCATTTCTGTTTTTGCCGATGATAAGCCTACTGTGGGTGTCTTAAGGTTTACCAATAAGACAGGGGCTGCCTGGTGGAGAGGAACAACAGGACAGGAATTACAGGAAATGCTCATTGCCGAGCTTGTAAGCACAAAGGCATTTCATGTCCTCGAGAGAAAAGAAATAGAAAAGGTGATAAGCGAACAGAAGATCAGCGAGTCAGGTCTTGTAGATGATGCCACAAGGGTGAAAATCGGCAATTTGAAAGTGGCAAAATATCTCATAGCAGGAACAGTATCGTCCTATGAAGAACACACAGGTGGAACAGGTGGCGGGATCGGGATTATGGGTTTTAGAATCGGGGCAAAAAAGGATTCAGCATATATAGCAGTAGATTTGAAGGTTATAAGCACAGAAACAGCTGCCATAGTGGATGCAAGAACCATTGAGGCATCTTCAGAATCATCTGGTTTAAGCCTGGGCGCTGCCTTTAGATTTTTTACAGGTGAACTATCAAACTATGAAAAGACACCAACGGGAAAGGCTATAAGGGCATGTATTATAGAAATCACAGATTATCTTAAATGTTCTTTAATAAAAGGTCAAAATGATAGTTGTATGCAGGAATATATAGAAAAAGAAGCAACAAGAAGGGAGAGGACAAAAAAATCTATTAAGTTACAGTAAAAAACACGTGAATGAAGACAGGCAAAAACGGCCTTGAGCTTGCTATAAAGGGTCTCTTTCTCTTTATTTCATTAATCCTGGGTATTTTTAATCCCGATATATTAAAAAGGTTTTTTACATACAATATATTTTCATCTATTAAAACCTATCATCTCCTGTGGTTTATAACAATCCTTATTCTCTTAAAAAGATTCATCCCTTCTCTAAACAAAAAGATCAATCTTGGAAAAATTTACAGCAGAAACTATTTAGAGGCTGGTCCCGACAGTCCTGCAAAAAGGGAAAGGTTGTTGAAATACATGAAAAAGATAAACAGCGGTGCTATAAGATCTGCCATATACTGGATTCTCCTTATACTTACCATGTGGTTATGGAGAAAGGCACAACTCCTTGATGACCTCTGGATATTTATAATTGTGATCTTTTTTATCTTCATGGATGAATTCTGTGCCAGTGTATGGTGTCCATTCCAAGCAATCATAGGAAACAAATGTTGCAATACCTGCAGGATCAACAACTGGGGATATCTCATGGCATTCTCACCCATGATCTTTATCCCTTCTTTCTGGACATATTCTATTTTGCTAATTTCTATTGCAGCCATCATCCAGTGGGAATATCTCTACAACAGACATCCTGAAAGGTTTTATGAGCTGTATAACGCAAACCTCATGTGCAGGAATTGTCTTAAAAAATGCAGTATGAGGGCTTAAATCTTATATTCCTTTATTTCAAAACCTTTATTGCTTTCGTATTCTATATAAGAGTGGTATCTAAAAAGATCCCCAGTATTTAAATACAATTTTTTTATATTACCCATCTCAAATTCTAACCTATCAGGCATATGGGTATGGGCTAAGACGACCACATCAAAACCATCCATCAGTTTTGCCTTACCAAAAGCCCTGAACTTTTTCTTCACTTCTTCTCTATATGGTTTCTTCTTATCAGATAAAAGGGCACTGGATAGCATGGCGACTTTCCATGTCCATAGGGGACCTAATGTCTCCATAAAGAGATATACAAATCGGGATTTTAAAAACCTTAAAGGATTATTTTTTATGAATTCATTACCATGGGCTATAAAGACGCTTTTCCCATCAATATCTATAGAGAGTTCTCTCGAACATTCGATGCCTGCATAACTTAGAAGAGCATTTCCAGGTTGAAATTCATGGTTTCCTTCAAGGAAGTAAACCTTTTTCCCTTTTTCTGTCAATTCTTTTAAAGAATTTATTATCTCAAGATACCAGGGATATATATAATTTTTATATCCATAAAAAAATTCAAATAGGTCACCGAGGACAAAGATTATATCAGCATGAGTACAAACTTCTCTTACAAAGGTAAGGACAACAAGTTTCTTATTATTTTCATCTTTTTCAAGATGCACATCAGAAAAAAAAATTGCCTTCATCAATATTATCTGTTTTTGTACATCTTTTCATAATATTCAAGATATGCACCGCTTTTTATCCTTTCCCACCATGTCC
>JAOAFK010000030.1 GCA_026416315.1 Syntrophorhabdaceae bacterium
TCTTTATAACATCATGGGTGTAGTACCATATATCTATGAGCTCTTTTAAAATGGTGGTGTGTATGTTTATGATGTCCCCTCTGGTCTTTTCTTGTAAAATAAACTGTCCATAAGCATTAAGGTAGGTAGGCACCTTTAATATGCCTTGAAAGTTAAGATATTCGTAAGCAGGGGAGAGGGTTTGAATTCTACTGTCCTGGGTATCTACATATATTATTTTTTTTCCGTGCTCTCTAAACACCTCAAAGGCTGCAAATAACATTACCTTGGTTTCTCCTGTGGCATTGAGGACAATCTCATAATCATTATTGGTCAAGAGAATTTCTTTGCACGTCTCCCTGGCGGACTCAATGTCATAGGCGGATATGGAAACTTTCTCTACATAAATGCCCCATCCTTTTATGACCCCTTCGAGCCTATCTGCCTGTACCTTCATATCAGGGTTTACAAAAAGCATTACCTTTTCCGGTTTTAATCCTGCCATTCGGAGGGGAATAAGATTCGGTATGGGTTGTGCAGACACATGGCATACATGGATGCGTTTCATTTTAAACCGATTCTTTTAACCATTTTTTTATCAAATCAGTATGTTCTTCTCTGTATTTGAGTATCAATAACCCATTTTCAATCCTGTATTGGGTAACATTTAATTCAAACCCTGCATGGGCAAAAAAGTTTCTCTTCTGGGGATGTGTTTCCTTATAAGCTTTATCACTATTTAAAATGGAAAAAAGAGCTCCCCACCCTTTCTTTTGACCACCATTTTTTTGTATCAACTCCCTTTGAAGTTTATCAACCTCATTTCCGAGGACAATATCATTTAGAGTAAGACCGAATAATTCGTATACTCTTTTAAAAGACGCCCTTAAATCGTCTATCTTTGTTCCTGAATCGTTATGTTTATATATTTTTAACTCTTCAAGGAGGGAGGATATCCCATAATAGAAACCAAGGGTTAACAGAGCCTTCAGGTATAAATCTTTTTTTAAATCAGGTGAAGAGATAAAAATCCCATAGAGTCTTTTTTTGACCTGTTCTATAAATGTTTTCATTATTGAGAGGATATTGCCTCTTTTTTCATATCCAAACTCATATATGGCAAGGGGGGTATTGTTATTAATTGCCGAATAGGTCACGATAAAGCCTTCAAATATTTCTTGAAGGCTTCTCTTATGTTCCCTTTCATCGGGATAAATGGCCTTTGAAAGGCTATACCTTTCAACATCTCTATTGTTTATGGGAGATGAGAACAATGCCTTTGTTCTCAATGTGTCAAAATGGATGGTATATGTCATTTCTTCAAAGGGAAAGACAGGGTCAGAAAAGGCGAGAACAATTTCAGGGATCTTTTCTTTATCATACCACCCAAAAAGTTGTAACCAAACACCGAGCTGTCTTGCCGCCTCAATGAGTGCTGAGACGTATATGTTTAAACCGCTTGATATATCAATGATGAATCTTATAGGTACACCGTTATCTGTTTCTAAGTGCTTTAAATATCGCCCGATCATATCTAATAGGATTTCAAAGAAGATATCCGTGTAATGGGTAAAGAAGGAGATATACTCTTTACCTGTACTGTATGTCCCGATAGAATGGATTATGAAAAAATCGTCGACCTGTCTGGAATGGGGGTGATTCTCAAATAAAGGATAGGGGTTTTTTAGGTATTCGTGAGGGTTATCAAGGGCACTTTCAATATGTCCGGCAAATTTCTGGGGAATCGAGGATGTAAAAGTCTTGTTTTTCAACAGGTTTGCATTTAAGGGGAGGCTTACAGGGTATATCAAAACAACAGATGGTTTTTCACTATTCTCTATAGAATAGTCCCTTATGGCAAAAGAAGAAAGGGAGGTTTTAAATACCCTTTCATGCACCTGAAATAGACGTTCTTTGTGAAAATCATGGTCCAGCCTTCCGATCTGATAAATGATGAGATTCATCTTTTTATCTCCATTAAAAGGATTGCTTGGATGCTCCTTATAAATTATTCAGAAAATTATTACAAGACATCTTAAACCTTCTGAATACCTCTTCTATATTAATCATTCCCTCTTTTAAGCGTTCCCAATCTAATTGAAACCCATAGCCATGATGGACAACGTGTCTAAATTTGCGAAGCGTTGCCATATCAGGAGCAAGGTCACTGTTAAAAAGGAGAGGCAAAGGCCCATAGGGAGGGACACAAAATCGCTTGAAAAGTTCTATATGCCAAGAATCTCCAGTTGGCAACGGAATCTTGTAATAATGACATATCCGTTTTAGAATGTTTTCCACTCCATTATAAAATTGAGCTAAAAATGCTGCCGCAGCTGTTTTTTCACGAACTGTTGGTTGTCGATCCCCAATGTCTTCAAGAAGTTGTGAAAGTTCTTTCACTATTTGGTCAAGATAATCATACTCCAATTCTATTTCATAGCGGAGTTCGTCTGGTGTCATAATATGGTTCTACCCTTCTTTTCAATATACATAGTGAACTTATTTGGAGGGGATAAAGGTATTACATCAACAGGGGTTTGGAGTTCATCCTCAAGTTTTGCTGCAAATTCATAGAGTTTCCATCCCGGTATGCCATCACAGGCAAGGTCGATATCCCTCGCTTCAGAAGGATTGTGGAGGGCACTCCCAAAGAGAATCAGACGGTTACCACCGTATGATTCGGCTAACTGTTTTATCCTGGTAATGATTTTTTCATCGAGCTTTATCATTATTGCCCTCACATTTTATTTATAAAAGGTAACCTTTTTAAGTATTGCATAAATAAATAAATTATAAAAAACACTTCAATGTAAAGAAAATATTTTCATAAAAGGCTTAAGTGTATTATGCGACTCGAAATTGGACATCTCAATCTTCTTTTACACTTACGATCTTAAATGCATTGCCGACAGGTTCAATAACTATTGTGGCTTTAATTTTTCTATCTTTTTTTAGTTTAGGCCAGAGATGTTCTGGAACAAACTTGTCATCAATATGTTCAACAAAAGCCTGTTTCCCCTCCACAGTGGTTTTCAGGGAACGATTACCAGGATTATAAGAAAGAATTACATTTGTAATTATTTTTTGTTCACACTCTTTTTTATCGATTGTTTTGTCTACTTCACTTAGAGCCTTCTCTTCCTCTCTAATTTCTGAGTAATTAATATCTTTTTTTGGAACTATTTTTGTTTGTTTGGTAAAAAGTGGTTGTTTTGGATCAAAAGATAAAAACTCTAAAACAGCCCAGCCAAGAGGTATCGCTTGATTGTTATTAATCCAAACCCTTCTTGATTTCGGGGCTTCGTCATCACCTCTATCAAGACCTGCAAAATTTCTTATACGCTTTCTTAGAGATTCCGTGAGTAACTGTATAATGGTGGTCGAGACCATACCAGAACCAAAACCAATACGAAAATTGGGATTATTTTTTTCATACCAGTTATGCAATGAATATCCTATTGAAAATTTTTCTTCAAATTCCTTTGTATCTTTTGACCAAATTATAAGATTTTCGTTTAATCTATTTAAATTTTCTGGGAGTTCTATATTGTTATTTTGCTTTTTAAAATCTTCGAGAAGTCTGTTATCCCAAGAAATTTGAAATTCAAAAACAGTTTTAGCAGGTATACATTCCGCCCAGATCACTGTATTCTCTCCTGGCCTCTCTGTTTTAATTTTCCAACCACTCCTCTCTTTTTTTAAAATATATATTGGAAGAATATAGGTTTTAACCTCTTCAACTGGGTATGCATCGGTGACATGAAGCATCCTGAACCAATCTGTATTAGGTGAATCCTTTTTTTTGTTCAATATAAAAGATTCAAACCATTTTTCCATACCCCATTGGAAAAAATACTTCTTTTTTTTATTGTTTAAAATATCGTTTTCAATCTTGTTTTCAATCATTCGATTAAAATCTTCTTTTCTTTCCTCTTTGAGTTTTTTCATAGCGGCAAAAAGTACGGCAGTTTTAAATACACCCTTTAAGGAAGAACCTGGTATGAATATCTCGCCAAAGCCATCCCTTATAAAAGGCCTGAAATCCTGTAACTTTGAAATATCCCCTGATATGTACGCATATCTACCGCTGCTGATATCTAAAAGGTCCATTTCAGTTATGGCAATACCATTATCTTTTAAAAAATGTGAAAGTCTAAATCTCGGCCCCTCTGTGCTAACAGCACTCACATAAGGTTCAATGAGATTTTTCCTTTTAAGAAATTGAGATAATCTCTCATCAGAAATAAAATATATCCTTTCATTATTATATATATATTCAAATGGTGTTAGTCTTTGCTCAACACTACCGATATATACTGGTGATATAGTGGTTAATCTACATCTTTTAATCTCATAAAAGTTATTGCCCATTGACACCTCCTAAAGGCACAACAAATGCATATCCATATCTGTAGATATTGTGATTGAGTGTTTTTGATGGAATGCTATCAGGGGTTACGTCAACCAAACATCCTTTGAGATTACCTAATATCACAGAACCTTCAGTAATAAATCCGACCGATTTTCTTTTTAATGTTAAAGTATTCCGTCCTGTAGTAATCCAGCCTTTTTTTCTCAAAATGTTATAAGCGATAAGTTTATCCTGGAGTGAAAAGACCTCGTTTTCCGAAGGATGGTATAAAGACAAAAGTATAGAATAAGGGGAAGAGCAAGTGAGGACTTTTTTAAACACATTATCTACCTGTTCTAAAGAAGAAACTTTAAACATCCCAGCACCGTAAGTCTTTTCTCCACCAAGCCCTATCTCGCCAAGATTTTCAAGTATTTTTTGAAAATAACCCAATGTGTCTATCTTTTTAAACATCACAAGCCCATATAACCCAGCATCTTCTTTAAAATAAACATAACCACAATGATAGATGTTACTGCCCTGTGATATCCTGTCTAAAGAAACTCTCGGTCTTACTTCTTTAATAAAAGCCTCTTTATATTTCTCCTGTTCGTCAACCATATTTTTAAGATCATCACCGTTTACATCATTATTTATCCATTTATAAAAATTTTCTGCTGTAATCCATGAGAGTTTTTTTAACTCCTTTCCCATGTTGGCCTTATATTCGTCTTGAATATACAGATCCGTTAATGGCCTTGGAAGAAAAAAATTGTTTTTGTAATAAACAAATAGAGAACTTAAAAGAAAAGGGGGATCTACAAGAAATTGATTAACAAAATCAGCCGCTGCATCTTTTCCTTCTATTATCTTTATTGTGTTTACAAGAGCAGAGAAAAGGGTGTCAGATGTAACCCGTTCACTTACATTCTCAAGGTCAATGCCAGTATCACCAAAATGTGTAGGGCCCTTAAACTTCAATTTGAACAAATAATTTTGCATAATTGCTCCTATAATGTTTTGCCATTAAAAATTTTAATCAGTTGCTCAAACTCATCAAAACTATTAACAGAGGCATATTGACCAGTAGTTTTATTCTTTAAATAATCGACCGTCATGGCCTCAATCTTTTCGAATTTTAAACTTACTTTTCCATATCCCCTTGAACCATGACCACCTAAGGCATCAAGCTGTAATAAGTCAAGGGCAAGCCTGATATTTTTAAGGTCATCCTTTATTTGGGTAGTTTCTTCTACGTTATAAATTATCTCAAACCCAAACTCTGCGCCACGAGGAACCCTTTCAATCTGTCTTGGGTTTGCCGCTGATGTTACACGGTCAATAGCGTTTTCAAATTTCCATTCCGTATACAGTAACCCTGTATCTATGTCTGATAGTCTCTCTACACTTTCGTTTGTAAGATATAAATCTCTAACAATGAGTCTTGAAGGAAAATTATCATTTCCCTCACCTCTTCCTGATGTTGAGCCAAAAATACGACACAATTTACATTTAAAAGCCTCTGATTGATTATTGCATACATGGATTTCTACGGGATTTTTTGGTGTACCAATATTTCTTTTATTCAACAAATTAGCTTCGGAAGAAGATAATGCCTTTTCTAATAAAGCCCTTAATTTACCTTTTAGAGAACTGCCAGGAATATATGGTTCTCTTGTTACAGGGTCTCGAACAACAGGAGAATCAATTGCTCCAATTTCGATATTCTCTTTTGAAGCCCCTATATGCATGCCTGTTTCACATTTCAAAAGACCTTGCAAAACAATTTTTCCTAAAAGATTTCTATTTATATTCATTTCGACCTCCTTGTTTATTAATCACTACCGCCAAAAAATTTATGATAGGCCACTATTGACTCTATCAAGTACAAAAGCTTTTTAAAATCTTTGTATGATTTGCTCCCTGCTGTAATTGCTGGTTCGAGCACATCCATCAATGGTTTTACCTCATTAGGATTACGTCCTGCTGCATATGCAAGTTTCGGCTTTAGAAGTATAATATTGTCAGGATTAAAATCTTTCCCTTTATTAAAATGTACATCAAGCTTTCTTACGCCATCTAAAAACCTTCTAATCTGTGTTGTTTTAAGGCCTATGTTTTTTAAATGATTTCCCATCTCCTGTGCAATTAAGACAAGCTCATCTGCAGATATTTCTGATAGTCCTTTTGTTTTGAAAGCTTCAAGTTTTTGTTTTATTGAAGTTACCGAAAAACCCTTAGACTCCTCTCCTTTAGAAAAACCATGTTTTTGAAATTTGCCATTGCTCATTTTTTATTCCCCTCCTTTCCTTGTCATCATTAAAATCCACATAGTTGCAGTTTCAGTGATTTTCCATTCCTCTTTTTTTGATGTCATAATAACCTCCTTGATTTTTAAATTTTCTTCTGCATTATCTGTTCCGAATCGTGCCCTTGATATAAGATACGCAGCTTTTGGTAAAATTAGTATCCCATCATTATTAAATCTTCTTGCAAGTGCTAAAAGGCGATAAAAAAATGTTTTTGGCAACTTTTTTTCATCCAATGATAAGTAATCGTTTTTGAAAATCAAAAACTTTGTAAACATTGAGACCCTATTTAAAACATTGATTGATTCATCCCATTTAAAAACCCTATCGTTAAAAAGGGTAATCGCATTTTTTTCAAAACCGTTATTATTTTTGCTCTGCTTTTTGGCAAGCTTTTCTGCTTCTTCTGCATCTCGGGCATACTGGTAGATAGGATATTTATCATGATTTACAGCAATACCACCGGAAATTGTGATATAAGGATTTCCTGTGTAGTCTTGAAAATATTTCCTAATATCAAAAGCTACCTCAGTGATATCAAGCCAATGTCCCACAAGAAATAAGTCATCACCCCCTGAATAAACAATTGTAAGCATCCTTCCAATCTTTTTTACTTCTCTGTTTGCTATATCTGTAGGTTCTTTAAAGCCTTTTTCTTCAATTCCGGCGGCGATAATGTTTAAATTATATTTAAAAAAATCGTTTAATCCCCTTGATATTGAAGCCATCCTCGAGAATGTCCTGTGTTCTTCCGGAACGGCTTTTGAAAATATCAATCCGAGATTGTCAACATCCATTCGTAGAACAGCAAGCCTTTTAATGCCGAATATTTCAGAGGCCTCAGAAAGCTCTTCTAAAGAATTGTGCTGATAGATGCCGACTGGAAAATATATCGAATTTGGATGAACATAATTAGAGGGTGTGAGATCATTAATACGGTAGACGGCATTAGGTTTAAATGAATATTCAAGGTTATCTTCATCTTTAACAAGATAGTATGTCTTATCTATTTTTACTGTAAAATCTATTGGTTCTGTTTCAAAACGATATATTACTGGACGTTTGGCTCTGGAAATATTTTTAAGAGCCTCTCCAAGTTTATACTGTTCTGCACAGGCTTGACAGACGGCCTCAAATACTTTATCGTTACCCCTTACTAATTCTATCATTCTTTTATCTTCACTGAAGCAAACCTCACAATATTGTGTCAAACAATCTTTGTGTGGCATCTTTACAGCTATTAAGTCTTTAATATTTGAGCTCCATTTTCTCTTTTTTGATTGTTCTATCTTTGCAGATAAATCTCCCCATAATTTCGATGAAGATTTAAATTCATCGGGATGGAAAGTAGCGGTTTCGAGATGGAGGAAAAGTTTTCCCTCGAATTCACTTAATAGATAATCGTTCATCCTCTTTTTTTGCTTTTCAATTACATTTATTGTTTTTTCTGTATTATACGCAAGTATGTAACAACGGCCTCCCCCTGAAAAAATAATATTACACCTGGTTAGGTTAAGCATATCAAGCAAATCAAAAATTATATGCTCAGTAAGGAGTTCAAGGAAAAACGACCTTCCTTTTAATGATTTTAGAGCTCCCTTTGAAGTAATCGTATAAATAAAGTTCTGGATTCCTGAAATATCCCCTCCTATTAAGATGTAAGGCTTTTCATCTTGAGGCACGTTAAGAATCTCTTTTTCAATTAGCTCATTTTTATTCCACTTGTCCCTGTATTTATCCGTATAATAATGGTACATACAACTTGCAATTGCCGCAGTCAGTCTTGAATGGTCGTAAAGAGAAATGTCTGGATGCTTGTCTTTTATCTCTTCTTTTTTTAAACCGTCATAAATACGCATGGTTATAGATGGAACATGCTTAAAATGTTTCTCATAAAGCATAAGCAGTATATCAATGGAGGAACGGTTTTCCGCTGGTAGGGAATCAAAATCGCCCTCAAAAGACTCTAAAAGTTTTTTATAATCTTTTTTTGTATAATGAGGTTCATTAGACGTAGACCTAATAATTCCATCTGTTATTAAAGGTAGATATGTGATAGGTGCTGATTTTTCTGGCTCTTGAGGTTTATTTACTCTACTGAATGGTGAGGCTATCGCTATTTCAGAATGCCAGGCTCCTTCTTCAAGAGCTTCCTTACCTTTTCTTTCTTTTGAGGCTAAATTGTCAGCTTGATACCATATCAAACCTATATTACTGTTTAGGGCATAATCATCGTCTTTTGTGTAATGATGAGCTATTGTTGCATTTATGGCCGGAGCATCCCCAAAATGTTTTTTTAGCCATTCATATCCCCATTCGGTATGTTTTTTCATTGTTGGGTTATCATTTGCCCTTTGGACGACTTTGCCTATATCATGAAGTAATGCACCCAAAACTACTGTTTTATATTCTCGTTCATTAAACGACATTTAAACCCCCTTCTGTCAAATATATGAAAAAACCATTGCACTTTACAACAATAATAAAGGTTAAAGTTAATTTTACATCTGTCAAAGAATAAGTCTGCGATCTCCATCCCCATCCATCTACACTCCATTCAATGCCTTTAGTTTTATAGACTTCATTGATCATAACAAAATTATAATGTTATCATTGTTTTGTTTCTACCAAAGCAATATTGCCGAAATATTGCTATTTTTGCCATAATGCTTTACCTTTCTATTATACGTATTTTACTTTTTTCAATCTTTATGCCATATCTTGTATTCCCGTATGCCTTCACATTCGTAACAATAATGCATTGTAACAAA
>JAOAFK010000116.1 GCA_026416315.1 Syntrophorhabdaceae bacterium
GTCCTGTCTGTATCCAACCTCTGCCCTTTCAAGATTCGCTGCATATCCGCATGTATCACAGTATATAATGATATCCTCACCCGTTTCGGCAAGGACCATGAACTCATGGGAAAAGCTCCCACCTATCTGACCTGTATCTGCCTCTACAACCCTGAATTTAAATCCACATCTTTTAAAAATATTCGTGTATGCATCATACATATCCATATAGCTTTTCTCCGCACCTTCCTCATCTACATCAAAGCTGTATGCATCCTTCATCACAAATTCCCTTGCTCTCATAACACCGAATCTCGGCCTTATCTCATCTCTGAATTTCGTCTGTATCTGATATAGATTTAAAGGTAGATCCCTGTATGACCTCACCTCCCTTCTGACAAGGTCTGTCACAACCTCTTCATGGGTGGGTCCCAGACACAGTTCCCTGTTGTTTCTATCGTAAAAGCGCAGAAGCTCTTTTCCATATTTTTCCCACCGTGTGCTTTCTTGCCACAGCTCCTTAGGTTGCACAAATGGCATAAGAATTTCCTGAGCCCCCTTTTTGTTCATCTCTTCCCTTATAATGTTTTCCACCTTTCTTAAAGATTTTAAGCCTAGGGGCAGCCATGTATAGATCCCAGATGCAAGCCTTCTGATAAAGCCTGCCCTGAGCATGAGTCTATGGCTTATAACCTCAGCCTCTTTTGGGTCTTCCTTCACGGTGGGTATAAACATCTTTGAAAAACGCATCCTTTTCCTCCTGATGTGCTCAGATTTTATCCTTGCATGATGCAAGAAATCTCACAATTTCCTTTGTAATCTCTATGGCATTTAAGTAATTTTCTATGGAAATCCTTTCATTTTTTCCATGCATCCTCATAATCTCATCTTTGCTGAAAACTGCAGGAAAAAAACCATATGCAGGGATATTCAAGTTTCTAAAATAACGTAAGTCCGATGCCCCAGTCAACAAACACGGCAACACAGGGATATCCCCTTTTGCTCTACGAATGATATTTTTAATTCCCGTGAAATATTCTGTATTATAGGGAGATGGTTTTGGGTCAGCTGAACTGTTATCAATTCTTATTATCTCTACATCTTCACCGCAGAGTTTTTTTATTTTCGAAAAAAAACTTTCCTTATCTTCTCGAGGAAGAAGTCTTGCATCAAAATAGACAGTGGCCTCAGATGGTATAACATTTATCTTTTCACCGCTTTTTAAAATTGTGGGTGTTACTGTATTTCTCAAAAGGGCATTAAAAAGAGGATTGGCCTCCAAGGCTTCTTTTATCTTTTTATTTTTTAGGCCTTCCTTTAATGTATTGAATCTTACCCCTTCGATTACTTTATCTTTAAGGATGCCATTTAGATAAGAGTTCACAACGCCTGTGACCTTTATAGGCCATTTATATGAAAGGATTGCATAGGATGCCTTTATCACCTTTTCATTGGCACTGTTTTTTGTTGGTATGGAACCATGTCCACCTTGTCCATAAGCTTTAATCATAAATTGACTGACCTTTTTTTCAGCTACAGCAATCTGGGCATGGATTAAACCATCTTCTTCAATAAGAGCGCCGCCTTCACTTAAGACAAATGATGCCTCCTGCAAATCTTTTACTTCATTGAGCATATACTCAACACCGTTTTTACCACCCACCTCTTCATCGCATGTAGCAAGAAATATTATATCTCTTTCTGGAACAATACCTTTTTTATAGAGGTCTATAAAGGCAAGAAGCTGGCTTATAGTCTGTGATTTCATATCAATAGCCCCCCTGCCGTAAATAAAACCGTCTCTTATCTCCCCAGAAAAAGGATGGATGTCCCATTCATCTATTTTGGCAGGCACAACATCCACATGACTTAAAAGTATTATGGGTTTGCCAATCTGTCTGCCTTTTATTCTTGAGAGTATGTTTGCTCTTTTTTTAACAGGAACAAAAATCTGTGTCTCAAGACCTTCTTTTGTGAGTATTTCATCTAAAAATACTATGGCCTCTTCTTCATTGCCCGGTGGGTTTGTGGTGTTTATTTTAATAAAATCAGATAGAAGTGTTACTGCATAATCTTTTTCTGACATATATTTTCTCCTTGAAATTATTTAAAGAAAAATAGAAGCTTTTTTGTCACTATATAAGCTTAAAATAAAAAAAGGGGGATGACCCCCCTTAAAGCGATGGGCATTATTTCTTTGTCTTCTTGTCCTTTTTTGTTGTCTTTTTTTCATCTTTCTTTGGTGTAGCCTTCTTGCATCCCATAATAACACCTCCTTTTTTTAAATCCATGTTATTTTAAACAATTGGATTTGTCAATAGCAAAAATTAAAAAAAATAAAATTTTTTTTAAGATTACCCTGTGATCACTTCTTTTACTTCAGGCACTTCAGCCTTTAACTGTTTTTCAACCCCCATCTTTAAGGTCATCATACTCATGGGGCAGCTACCACATGCCCCGCGAAGCCTCACCTTGACGATTCCTTCCTGTGAAACATCTATTAATTCTATGTCGCCTCCATCTCTCTGCAAAAATGGTCTTATCTTTTCTATCACAGCCTCAACCTTTTCTTTCATAATTTTTTCCTCCTGCTATTTTATATCCACAAGGGATGAATAGAATTATAATCATATTTTTGTGGTATGTAAACAATTGATATGAAAAAAATTAATGGAAAGGGGGAAGAGGGTGAAAGGGAAGGGGAGGACATTTTATTCAATCTCAACCTTTATCTCTTTTGGCATTGCCTTCTGTGATTTTGGAATAGTGATCTTCAAAACACCATCTTTGTATGTGGCCTTTGCCTTATCTGCCACAACCTCAGTTGGAAGTTGAATTACCCTTTGGAATGCCCCATATACCCTTTCTGACCTATAATAGTCTGCCTCTTTTATTTCCTCTTCTCTCTTTCTTTCACCTTTTACAGTTAGTCTATCTTCCACAATAGATATGGTTACATCCTTGGGGTCTATAGCAGGCAGGTCAAATGTTACAACAACATCTTTTTTTGTTTCATGGACATCAACAGCAGGCACCCACTGGCCTTCTTTTATCCCTGGAAAGCCTGTCTTTTCAAAAAAATCTTCAAAGAGTTTATCCATCTCCTCTTTCAAAGTGGGGAACCTGAACTCCCATAAGCTCTTCCATGGTGCGAGGGTCATAATAACACCTCCTTTCTGTAATTTTTTAATTTATGTTATTCCCCTTCCCTTATCTTTCTCTTCCAGAAACTCACTATTCCAAGGGGTCTAAAGAAAAGCTGGATTAATTCCCACCCCTTATCTCCAAAATCGTTTAAAATGGCCGATAGATTATCTATCTGTTCCATACCTACATCGTGGATCTCGCATTCTCCGTCAGGTCTACATGCATATACAATATTTTTTTCAGGATCCATCACCACACCCTTTTTCTCAAGCTCATCCATGGAAAATATCTTTACTGTATATTGAAATTTCTCCATTTCTTCAACTCCAATTGTTTTTTTAAATCTTTTATTATAATATTAATGCACAAATATTTTTTTTTAAAGACCTTATGGAAGATTTTCCTTCATACATAAAAACAAAAAAAGAAGGCAAGCTCGATGAGATTATAGAGGAACTTGAATCAAAGCTGAATCCCTGCGTTTTATGTCCCAGAAGGTGCAGGGCAAATAGATATGCAGGAGATTTAGGCTACTGCAAGGCCCCATATGATATCTATATTTCATCTTCCTTTGCCCATTTTGGAGAAGAGGCACCGCTTGTGGGTGTATATGGTTCAGGAACCATATTTTTCACCCATTGCAATTTAAGGTGTATATTCTGCCAGAACTATGACATAAGTCTATTTGGTGAAGGAAGTCACTGTTCTTACATGAAACTTGCCCGGATTATGGTGGAGCTGCAAAATAGAGGCTGTCATAATATAAACCTCGTTACCCCCACACATTATGTACCCCAGATATTAAAGGCATTAAGCATTGCCATAGACGAAGGTCTTCATCTCCCTATTGTGTATAACTGTGGCGGTTATGAGTCTCTGGAGGTGATAAGACTCCTTGAAGGTGTAGTGGATATATATATGCCTGATATAAAGTTTATGGAGAAGGCATTATCCAAAAAATACTGTAAGGCAGAAGACTATCCTGATGTGGTTAGAGAAGTGGTAAAAGAGATGCACAGACAGGTTGGTGACTTACAGGTTGATGCACAAAACATTGCCACAAAGGGGCTTCTCATCAGACACCTTGTCATGCCCGATTCAAGCGAAAACACGAAAAAGGTCTTAGAATTTATAAAGGAAGAAATTTCAGAAAATGCATTTGTGAATATCATGGCACAGTACCATCCCTGTCTTGGCACCGAAGAATTTCCTGAACTTTCAAGAAGGATTACAAACAGGGAATATATAGAAGCATTAGAATATGCGCAACTGATAGGATTGAAAAGGGCATCTAATCACTAAGTCTCTTTCTTAAAGTCTCATTTACCTTTAAAACTTCATTGGCATCCTTTCCTGTGATTTCCCAGCTATATCCACCCTTTGGATCTTTTTTTAATTTTATTCTTATGTCACCCTTAAGGCTTTTTTTTATTTCTTCCAGTTCCTTTTGAGATGGCATATCCCCATCTTTTGATACCTTTGTTTCTTTTATCTCATGAAGGTTTTTTTCAGGGGCTTTGCTGCAGGATATCATAAAAAAAATTAAAGAGATACATAAAATGAATGTTGTAAAAATCTTCATGTCGTCATAATATAATCGTTTTATGGAAGTTTTCAACTAAATTTATTTGTATGGCCATCATATGAGGTGAAAAATATGGGCTATATGGTGAGTCCTGAAAAGGAAAACCGTCTACTTGAAAAAATGGAAAGATTGGGCATTAAAGACGAGGATATAGTGGAAAAATTTATACGCTCCGGTGGTCCAGGAGGCCAGCATGTGAACAAAACATCTACATGTGTGTATTTGAAACATATACCCACAGGTATTGAGGTAAAGTGTCAGAAGGAGCGTTCACAGGCATTGAACCGTTATTTCGCAAGAAAAATACTTGTTGAAAAGATAGAAGAGATGATATTGGGGAAAGAAAGCGAAAGACAGAAAGAAATTGAAAAGTTAAAAAGGCAAAAAAGAAAACGCTCAAAAAGGGCCAAAGAAAAGATATTGATGCTTAAACATCACCAGTCGGAAAAGAAAAGGTTAAGGAGTTTTAGGCCTGACATCGAAGAATTCTAATCACTGATAAGCCTTTCCTTTAACATAGTATATCTTTTAACGGGTTTATTGTTTTTCACTGCCATTGCTACGGCCCTTTTCGTTCCCACAAGAAAAACAAGCTTTTTACCCCTTGTAATTGCCGTATAGAGGAGGTTTCTTTGAAGCATAATATAATGATGTGTAAGAACAGGCATGATAACAACAGGATATTCACTGCCTTGTGATTTATGCACCGATATGGCATATGCAAGGGTGATTTCATCAAGCTCTGAAAAATCATATGTTACGAGTTTGTCATCAAAGTAAACATGGAGCTCCTGAAGTTCCCTGTCAATATTTATAATTTTTCCTATATCACCATTATACACATCTTTGTCATAGTTATTCCTCAATTGCATCACCTTGTCACCGATCTTAAGGGTTCTTCCACCCTTTATAAGTATTTCTTTATTTTTATTGAGTGTCTCCTGTAACTCATTGTTTAGATTAGAAACACCCACTATTCCTTTATACATGGGTGTTATAACCTGGGTATCATCCACAGGGTCAAATCCAAATTTTTTAGGGATTATTTCAGTACATAAATATTTTATGTAATTTGCCACCTCCTCTGGCTCATAGAGCTCTGTAAAGAAGAAATCATGATGATGATCTCTAAAAAATTTCAGATATGGCATCTCCCCTTTGTTTATCCTGTGGGCATTTACTATGATCATGCTTTCCTTTGATTGTCTAAATATCTCATCAAGTCTCACCGTATGGATTACCCCTGAATCAATGAGGTCTTTTAAGATATTTCCAGCTCCTACGGAGGGCAACTGGTCCACATCACCCACAAAGATAACTGTTGTCTCTGTCTTTACTGCCTTTAGAAAATGATACATAAGCACAGTGTCCACCATAGATGTCTCATCAATGATTATGATATCTGCTTCAAGGGGATTTGCTTCGTTTCTTTTAAATGAACCATTAGAAGGACTGTATTCTAATAGACGGTGGAGTGTCTTTGCCTCGTATCCTGTGGCACTTGTCATCCTTTTTGCCGCCCTTCCTGTGGGTGCTGCAAGGAGTACCCTCTGTTTCATCGACCTGTATATTTCAATAATGGCCTTTATTATGGTAGTTTTTCCGGTTCCAGGCCCACCTGTAATAATCATTATCTTTGAATTTACTGCCTCTTTTATGGCCTCTTTCTGTTTTTCAGAGAATTCAATTTTGAGGGATTTCTGAACCCATTCAAT
>JAOAFK010000127.1 GCA_026416315.1 Syntrophorhabdaceae bacterium
ATCTCTGAAGATGGTAAAAAGATGTTACTTGAAAGAATTGGAGAAAATATGGCTGATAGGCTGAGAAGGCATGACAAAGAAGGACATGTTTCGGATATTAATAGTAGATGATAACGCAGAGATCAGAGAAATTGTTAAGGAGTATCTAAGCGAAGATGATTGTGTTGTAGAAGGCTCTGATAACGGAAAGAATGCGTTAGAAAAATATTTAAAAAATCCTTTCGATATAATAATCACAGATCTCAAAATGCCTGAGATGTCAGGCATAGAATTAATCAAACATATAAAACAGATTAACGATATTACTGAATTTATTATTATTACAGGATACGCATCCCTTGACACGGCCATGGAGGCAATAAAGTTAGGTGCATTTGATTATATAGTTAAGCCTTTTAGGATTGAAGAACTCAAGGTAGCAACAAAAAATGCAAAAGAAAAAATCATGCTAAAAAAGACCAATCAGGAATTGCTGGAAAAACTAAAAAGTTTTTATTCAGAGCTTGATAGATATAAAAAAATCGAAAGAGCGTCACCAGAGCAAAAAACCAGTGAAGAAAATTATGGAACAGAAAGGCTTGTAGAGGAGATAAAGAGACTTGAGAAGCTTATAAAGACTAGACTTATGATTGAATAAAGATTAGGTGGACAAAAATGCTTGAAAACAAAAGGGTCCTTGTGGTGGATGATAATACTGATATAATTGGGGCCCTTTCTGATTTTCTTGAGCTGAATGGCTGTAAGATTTTTACTGCCACAACAGGAAAAGATGCCCTTGATATAGTAAAGCATGAAGATATAGAAGTGGCCTTACTTGATGTGAGGCTCCCAGACATAAGCGGCGTTAACCTCCTAGATTTATTAAAGAAAGAGAATCCCGCCCTCGCTGTTATAATGATGACAGGATATAGTACCCACAAGGATATAATAGATGCCATGAAAAAGGGTGCCTCAGACTTCCTGCTTAAGCCCTTTGAATACGATAATCTTATAATGGTCATGATCCGAGCATTAAGGGAAAGATCCCTCATGATAGAAAGGGAAAGATTTTCAAAAAGTCTTGAAGACAAGAAAAAAATAGAGATATTAAACAGGGAGCTTCAAAGTAAAATCCAGGAACTTACCACAATGTATAATATTTCAACCCAGTTTAATAGATTAACCATATACGATGATGTGTATGAAAAAATGGTCAGCATTGCCTATGATGTGTTAGGTGCGAGTCTTAGCAGGTTCTATTTTTTTGATGCCAATAGCAGGGAGCTCATTTTATTCAAAGAAAAAAAAGACAAAGAAACTTTTGAAGAATATATATTAGAACCTGATGAAATATACGCTTTTTTAAACACTGGAAAGAGGTGTTATATAAAAAATGATACACTCACTGTGCCTATTATCATAAAAGGTGAGGTTATAGGTTTTTTATCTATAAAAAAGAGAAAAAACACCATTGAGATTAGCCCGTATCAAACAGAAAATGATATATTTTTTCTCAAACTCATTGGAGAACAGGCCTCTTTTCAGATTGAAAACAGAATCCTCTATGAGAGTCTTTTTGAAAACGTGTTAAAGACCCATATGTCCCTCATAACGGCCATTAACAAAAGGGATTTTTACACAGAAAACCACTGTAAAAGGGTGACGGAGATGAGCCTTTCCCTTGCAGACAAACTTGGCCTTATAAATGTCGAAAAGGACATACTAAGGGTTGTGGGTCCTATCCATGATTTAGGAAAGATAGGGATACCGGATACGATACTTTTAAAATCTGGAAAACTTACTGATAAAGAATATGATATTATGAAAACCCATTCAGTATTAGGGCAAGAGATTTTGAGCCAGTTTGAAATATTATCAAAGGAATCCATAATCATCAGGGCACACCATGAAAGGTTTGATGGATTGGGCTATCCAGACGGCCTCTCAGGGGATAATATCCCTATATGCGCCCGTATCCTTGCAGTTTGTGATACATTCGACGCCATGACAACAGACAGGCCATACAGAACTGCTCTATCTGTTGAGGATACATTAAAAGAAATAGAAAGATGTGCAGGAACTCAATTCGACCCACATATTGTGAATATATTTATCAAGATGATAAAAAATGGCAATTATGGAAAATAAAGAAAGAAGGGAATTTTTCAGAATAGATGATAGATTAACATTAAAGTTCAGATTAATAAGCGAAGAAGAGTTCAAAATCCTCGAAAATATTGTAAGATTAAGCCCATCAAGCACCCTTACAAATGAAGATGAAATTTCCATTTTAAAAAAAATCGAATTAGATGAAGAAAAAAATAGAGACCCTTTATATACATATCTCAAGATTATTGATAGAAAACTCGATTTAATTTTAGACATATTAAGCGAAAGGGCGGATGATACAAAGATTTATACTACTGGCCATATTGATGTAAATTTAAGTGCATCAGGTATAAGGTTTCAAACAGAGGCCCCCATGAAAAATGGTGATTTTGTAGAGTTAATAATAATATTACCTGTTTATCCTCTTATAAGAATTTCTGCACTGTGCAGGGTTATAAGGTGCGACTCTGTTACAATAGATGGCCAAAGTAAATATGAAGTTTCCCTTCATTATGTAGTTATAAACGAAAACGATAGGGACAGGCTGATAAGATATATCCTTATAAAAGAGAGGGAGATGTTACGGGTAAAAAGAGACACAACAGGGTAATGTTTTATGGATATTACAACGATTTTAGGTCTTATTATAGGTATCAGTGCAGTAATTGTATCTTTCATTCTCGAGGGCGGACGTCTATCATCCCTTGTACAGGGACCTGCCATGATTTTAATCATATGCGGAACATTTGGTGCAACAATAATTACAACACCATTTACCCAACTTAAAGCACTTCCCAAATTATTAAATATCGTCTTTACCGATAGAAAACTCGATTTCCACCAGTTAATAGACCTTATATGTGACCTTGCATATAAATCAAGAAAGAATGGATTATTGAGCCTTGAGAACGAATTACCAAAAATAAAGGATAGCTTTTTGAGGAAGGCACTCCAACTTGCCATAGATGGATTCGAAACAAACAAAATAAAAGAGATACTTGAAATCGAGATGTCATACATTGAAGAAAGGCATAGGGCGGGTGCCATGTTTTTTCAAAAATTAGGTGGATTTTCTCCAACCTTTGGTATCATAGGTACTGTTTTAGGACTCATCCATGCATTAAGTAGCATTGAAAACAGTGCAAACATGGCCTCTTCAATTGCATCGGCATTTATCGCTACATTATGGGGTGTTGCCCTGGCAAACATAATATATCTTCCCATTTCTGATAAACTTAAGGCAAAACATCAGAATGAGGCATTATACCTTGATATAATCCTTCAGGGAGTTCTATCCCTTACCACTGGAGAGAACCCACGGGTGATAAGGCTTAAGCTTATGTCTTTTTTACTACCAGATATAAAAGGGGCTGAGTTGAGATGAGAAGAAAAAATAACCATGATGACCATGAAAACATTGAAAGATGGCTACTTACTTACTCGGATCTCATTACATTACTCCTTGCCTTTTTTATTATGATGTATACATTTTCAAGGCAGGATTCAGAAAAGTATGAAGAGGTTTCTTCATATTTAAAGACTATATTTTCAGGGGGTTCTGGGGTACTACAGAAAGGTTCAGTAAGGGGAACACAACATTTAGAAATGCTTAAAGGTAAGGCATTGACAGAGGGTTTGAAAGAAAAATTAAAAAATGAACTTAATGCCATGGGTGGTGAGAGCGAACTAAAAAATAGTTTTTTCATTTTTACGGATGAAAGGGGCGTAATAATAAGGATTATGGATAAGGCATTTTTTGATGAAGGCAAAGCAGATATAAAGCCTGAAGCAAAAAAGGCCCTGGACAAGATATGTTATATCCTAAAAGACATAAAAAATCATATTAGGATTGAAGGACATACGGACAATACACCCATAAGCAATTTAGAATTTAAATCCAACTGGGAACTTTCTGTGAGAAGGGCCACAGAGGTTGTTAGATATTTCATCGAGAAAGGTGCCATAACGCCTGAAAGGATATCCGCTACAGGATACGCAGAATACAGACCTCTGGTGGATAACACCACAAAAGAGAATAAGGCCTTGAATAGAAGGGTTGAGATTATTATCGAAAGGGCAAATCTGTAAACCATTTTCTTTTTTAACCCCCTTTAAATGTGTGCTTTATTTATAAAATAAAAAATGTTAAATTGCCTTGCTGAATAAATTATGGAAAAGAAAAAAAAGAGATATCCATCTGTCCAAAATATAACCCATGAAGAACATATCGCAATTGTTCGAGAGATCTTTTCAACCATCACCGATAGGTATGATTTTTTAAATCATTTTTTAAGCCTCAGACGTGATATTGCATGGAGAAAATTTTCCGTAAAAAAAATGAAATTTGAAAACACAGGACGCCTCCTCGATGTGGCTTGTGGAACATGTGATGTTGCCATATATGCAGCATCAAAATATTCAAAAATAAATGTTGTATGTGTTGATTTTGTTCAAGAGATGTTGGATTTGGGCAAAAAAAAGATTACGGAAAAAGGTTTCCATAATAGAATTGACCCTGTAAGGGCAGATGCCTGTGCTCTACCCTTTCCTGAAGCAACCTTTGATGTAGCGGCAATCGCCTTTGGAATAAGAAATATCCCTGATAAGAAAAAGGCACTTTCAGAGATGGCCAGGGTTGTTGTACCGGGGGGACAGGTCATGATCCTCGAGATGACTTTTACGAGAAACTGGTTTTCAAAAATTTTATATAAATTTTACCTAAATTATATGCTGCCTTTGCTTGCCAGAAGGTTTTCAAAAAATTATGGGGCATACAGCTATCTTGCAGATTCTATTATGAATTTTCCAGAACCTAATGAGTTTAAAAAGATGATGGAAGATGCAGGAATGGAGCATGTGAAGGTATATAAATTAACATGGGGAATAACATATCTGTTTTTAGGTATCAAGAAATCATACGATAATTTAGGTTAAAGATTAAATCTGGTCGGGGCGACTGGATTTGAACCAGCGACCTCTTGCTCCCAAGGCAAGCGCGCTAAACCAAGCTGCGCCACGCCCCGTTTGTCTTAACATAACATAAGGATTATAAATAATGCAAGTGTTAGTTAGGAATGAAAATTTTTTTATGCCTCTATAACAGGCAGTTCTATAACAAAACAAGAGCCTTTAGGTTTATTATCTTCCACATAAATCTTACCATTATGTTCAAGGATGATGGATTGGACTATGGCAAGTCCTAATCCTGTACCGTCTTTATCCCTGGTAAAATATGGGTCGAATATCTTTTCTTTATCTTCATCAGAGATGCCACAACCATTATCCGCAACCTTAATCACCACATTTCCCCTGTGTATATTATAAGCAGTTGATATTTCTATTGTGCCATGATTATCACCTATTGCCTTTGCTGCATTTGTTATAAGGTTTACTATTGCCCTTTTTAAGCCATCTCTGTCAATCATACACATGGGGAGGCTCGTTTCATCAAATCTGAAATCTATATTTGTGAATAGATTTTTATAGATGTTTATGGCTTCCCATATAATTCCATTTATATCATTTAAGGTCTTTGTCCTTGATAGCTGGGTTAGTTTTGTTAGTTCATTTACAATTCCTTTTATCTCATCAACGGATTTCATTATAACAGAGGTGGTTTCATCAATGATTTCCTTCTCTTTACCTTCTGAAATAGAAAGGAACTTTCTTCTTATCCTTTCTGCAGAAAGGATAATCGGCGTCAGGGGGTTTTTTATTTCATGGGTGAGTTTTTTTGCAACCTCCCTCCATGTGGCAAGCTTCTCAG
This sequence comes from Syntrophorhabdaceae bacterium, assembly GCA_026416315.1. Lineage (GTDB taxonomy): Bacteria > Desulfobacterota > Syntrophorhabdia > Syntrophorhabdales > Syntrophorhabdaceae > JAKORG01. Next base: position 5,855 of record JAOAFK010000127.1, read on the forward strand.
CCCTTACAAAATGGGTGATGTCATCAAAGGCTATAATGAAACCTTCAATCTTTTTATCTTCATCCTTAAGGGTTGTAAGGGATGCCCTGATGTATGTAATATCGTTTTTAAGCCTTAACCTCATTTCTTTCACCACAACCCTGTTGTCGGAAATATCCTTTGCCTCTTTTAAAAATGACTTCATGGCCTGTTTTAAATCAGTCCCAAAGACCTTCTTGAGCGATTTACCAATCCATTGATCCCCTTCTATATTGAGGATATCTCGGGCAGCCCTGTTGAGAAGCACAATGTTACCCCTTTTGTCTGTAGAAATGATACCTGTTGCAACATTGTCTAATATCACCTCTATGTATCTTTTCTTTTCTTCCAATTCCTCTTTGGCAATTTTCAATTCCCTTGCCATGCTGTTGAAGGCACTTACAAGGGTCCCTATCTCGTCTTTACCTTTTTCTTCAAGGGTAATATCAAATTTACCCTTAGCAATGATGGATGCCCCTTCTTTCACCTTTTCAATGGGGGTTGTTATCTCATTGGCTATTTTTATACCTACCCAGACAGAAAAAAATATGGTGATTATAGTTGTGAGAAAGAGGGGTATGATGAAACTATATTTCAATATTTTTTTGAATGTCCTTGATTCCTTGAATTCCCTGTGGAAATCTGAAATTGCCTTTAGTCTCTGCGCGCCCTGAACCTTTATAAAATCTCCTATGAACAAGACCATGTGTTCATTATTGGTTTTACTATAAATATTCACCCCTGCTGTTACAAGCTCTCCTTTTTTTAATGGTATAATAAGTCTAATGTTTTTTTCCTTTTCTGCTGCCTTTGTCTTTCCTAAAAGAATGGATTTTGCCTGTTCAGGCATATTTCCTGTAAGTATTGAACCCTGCCCGTTATATAGAGAATAAAAGCGAAATGATTTGTATTTTGCTTGCGCCTTAAAAAAATTTTCAAGGTCTTTTTTGTCTTCTAATAAATTCCTTTTTTTTATTTCATCAGAGAGCGAAAAGGCAATATCTTCATATCTTTGGAATAGATTATCATAATAAAACTGTGAAATCTCGATAGCATTATCAAGGGTCTCTTCTATTTTCTGGCTGAACCATCTTTCCATACTAATATTAAAAAAGCCCGTTGACAAAATGAAGAGGGAAAAAGACGGGATAATAGAAATGAAAAGGAGCGTAAAGGTTAGTTTTGTTTTGAGGCGGGCACCCCATATACCCCTTTTTTTTT
>JAOAFK010000190.1 GCA_026416315.1 Syntrophorhabdaceae bacterium
ATAAGGCTGAAACTAAGAAGATTTCTTGAGCGTTATATTCCTGGTATTACCGTTATATCCCATAACGAGATGCCGCCGCAGATAAAGATTCAAACCATAGGAGTTGTAAAGGTTTATGAAAATTAAAACATATGTATTTGATGATGTAAAAAAGGGAATTGATATATTAAAAAAAGAATATGGGCCTGATACGATCATAATTGATGTAAAAGAGAATATAAAAGGCTCAAGCAATAATAAACTCTATGAAATATCTGTGGCAATCAAAGAAAATTTAGAAAAAAAAGAGGAAGGGTCAAGTAGTTCAATAAAAAACAGAGAAAACGCATGGAGTGTCTTTGCGGGTTCTACCATAGAAAAGCTCACACAACTTGCATCAGAACTGTTAAAAGATAGACTCAAGATGTACCCTTTGCCACTTCGGTCTTTCTATGAAAAGATGGTGAAAAACGGATTTAATTCCACTGTGGCAATGGATATCATAAAAGAGATATATGAGGAAATCGGTGACCTTTCAGAACAAACCTCCAAGGCAGGTTTTTTTCTAAGAGAGATCCTGTCTCAGAAGATAAAGATAAGTAACATCACTGACGTTGACTCTCATATTATAATACTGGGGCCACCCGGGGCAGGAAAGACCCATACTGCAAAAAAACTATCCATGATGCTTTCCGCATTGGGTAAACCTGTTTCTGTGATCTTTTATAAATGGAAGGATAATAGTTTTTCAGAAGATGAAAAAAATAGGATAAACGCAATCACTGTGGATAAAAAAGAAACCCTTTACTACATAATTGAAAAGGATGATACAAAAAAAATTATAGACTTACCAGGCAGAATAGAAATACAAAAGGAAATTACAGACAAAATAAATGGTGCAAAGAATATAATTGTATTTTCTGCTGGTTCAAGGGATGAAAAGATAAAGAGGTATATTGATATCTATGGTACTGAAAAGACAATTGGCCTAATATTTACAAAATTGGATGAAGAAGATACATTGGGTCACATATTGAGTAATATAATCTTATCTGACCTGAGGGTCTGCTGTTTTACAACAGGTCAGGGACTTTCCGATATTGTGATGCCTGGCAAAGATTTATTTTATAAAATACTTTTTGAGGGTAACAAATGGATACAAGAAGAGAAAAGATAATCGCTATAACAAGTGGCAAGGGAGGTGTGGGGAAATCTTCTATAGTTACAAATCTGGCGTATATCTTAGGGACTAAGAATAAGAAGACATACATTGTAGATGCAGATTTGGCCCTTGGTAATATTGATATCTTTTTAGGTATGGTACCAAAATTCAACATCAAAGATTTAATAGAAGGAAAAAAGAGTATCAATGAAATTATAGTAGATGGTCCAAACGGAATAAAAATCATCCCTGCCACTTCAGGTATAGTGGAACTTTCAAATTTAACTGAGGAACAAAGGAATATTTTAATGTTTTCTCTTCAGGAACTCGATGGATATGATTTTCTCCTTGTAGATACACCTGCCGGAATTTCTTCAAATGTGGTATATTTCAATTCGATCAGTAATGAGATTTTTATTGTTGTTACACCAGACCCAGCAAGTATTGCAGATTCTTATGCAGTGATAAAGGTATTGTGTAACAAGACAGGTAGAAAGGATTTCAATATATTGGTGAATATGGCAAAAGATGAGCAAGAGGCTTTAGGGGTTTATAAAAAGATTCTGTCAGTTTCTGACCAGTTTTTAGATGTTTATCTTGATTTTCTCGGTTATATTCCCCTTGATGTTAATATAAGACAGGCAACTAAGAAACAAAAATTATGGGTAGAATATTTTCCAGAGACCCAGGCAACCAAAGCCCTTATTAAAATATGCAACAGACTTGTATCATAAATAAAATGGTGAAACCTTCCGGATATATTAAACCTAAACAATTCGATAGAGAAAGGATAATAGAAGAATATCTTCCCATCATCAAATACCTTGCCTATAAAATGTCAAAAGGTTTCGATAATGAAATGACAATGGATGACCTTATCTCTGCTGGAATTATAGGTCTCCTTGAAGCAATCGAAAAATATGATCCAGAAAGGGGTGTTCAACTTAAGACATTTGCTTATTTAAGAATAAGAGGGGCAATGATAGATGAATTAAGGGCAAGGGATTGGTTTTCAAGAAGCACAAGAACAAAGATAAAAAAAATAGAAGAAACAATAAGGTCATTAGAGGGTAAGTTTGGAAGATTCCCCTCTGAAGAGGAAATAGCCCGTGAACTGGATATGGATATAGAAAAATATTTAGATTTGATAAAAAATTACAAGAACCTTTTAGTGTTCAGTTTAGATGAATTTCAAGATACTATAGGAGAGGATAGAGAAAAGCTCATCAAATACATTTTAGAAGAAAGTGAAACACCAGATGAGCTCGCAGAATTTCGTGAATTGGAAAATATCCTTGCAGATGCTATAGAAAAATTACCTGAAAAACAAAAACTAGTATTGAGTCTATATTATTATGAAGATATGAACATGAAGGAAATTGCACTGACGCTAGGTGTAACAGAGGCAAGGGTATGCCAGATTCATTCTCAGGCGGTTTTGAATCTGAAGGCATACCTGAAAAAATATAACTTTCATTAAAGTTTTTAATTTTTAGTTTCGATAATATATAAAGTAGGAAAATAATGGGCGATGTAAAAACAATACTCGAGAGGCTAAAAAAAATTGACCTTTTGCCTACATTTCCTCATATAGTTCATGATGTATTAAGAATTATTGAGGATCCTATGAGTTCTGCCTCTGATATTGCAAAGCATATGGATGCATCTATGGTGGGTGAGGTATTGCATCTAGCAAGCAGCGCCTTTTATAGTAGGGCTGGGATTAGAAAGATTTCATCTATTGAGCAGGCAATAGCCCTTATAGGATATGAAAATCTTGCCCACATTATTCTACAGATGCCTTTTCTTATCCTTGCGAAAAAAGAAGACAAGTTTTTAGATGTGAGGGGTTTTTTAACCCATTCAACCCTGTGCGGTTACGTCTCCAAAAATATAAGTTACACAACCCTACTGGGTAATCCAAATGAGACATATATTGCAGGTATAATTCATGATGTGGGAATGATAATTATATATAGATATTTTCATGATGAATGGAAAGAGATCTTAACCCTTGTCCATGAAAAAAATATGCAGAGAATAGAGGCGGAAAGGGAAGTACTTACTGTTGACCATGGTGTTATTGGGGCTATGTTGCTTGATCTATGGGCAATTCCTCCATCTATATCAAATGCCGTTCGTTTTCATCATTGTCCAACCGAAGCAAAGGAAAATGTGGAAAATGTCGCAGCGGTTTATATTGGAAATATTTTTGCAAGGCAAATAGATTTTAAAGCCATTGAAAATAATTTTATTAATTTTATGACATCAAATAAAAATATAGTAGAGGAGATAGATAGATTTAGATACCCCCTTTCCTCTAATGAAGAGATGGAATTATTCAAAAAGGTCTACGATGCATTAAATGAAATAAAAAAAATGTTCAGGGGAATAGAAGATGACTGATAAAATCAAAGCCCTTGTAGTTGATGATTCAGCTTTTATGAGAGGGGTCATAACAAAAATGCTTGAAAGTGATGGCGAAATAGAAGTTATAGGGACGGCAAGGAACGGGCTTGAGGCCATCGAAAAGGTAGAATCCTTAAAACCTGATGTAATGACCCTTGATATTGAAATGCCTGTCATGAATGGTTTAGATGCACTGAAATATATAATGGAAAAAAACCCTCTGCCAGTAATAATGTTCAGTGCCCTTACTCAGGAGGGTGCTGAAATTACCCTTGAGGCATTAAGTATAGGCGCAGCGGATTTCATTGCAAAAGATTTTTCCAATTTTTCTGTAAATATTATCAATAAAGAGAATGAACTTGTGCATAAAATAAAAACAGTGGCAAAAAAGAAAAGGCTTTATTCTATAAGAAGGATTGGCGGTACAAAACAAAACTTTTCCGTAGATACAATAACAAAGGCACGTCATAATATTCTTGCCATAGGGGCTTCAACGGGTGGTCCCCCTGCCATAGAACATATCTTATCGAGTCTCCCCCATGATTTTCCTGTTCCCGTTATAATTGCCCAGCACATGCCAAGACTTTTTACAAAATCTTTTGCCCAGAGATTAAACAATAATACAAAGATCAAAGTAAAAGAAGCAGAAAATGG
>JAOAFK010000197.1 GCA_026416315.1 Syntrophorhabdaceae bacterium
AGTATTAAAAAACAATGATGACAAAAAGATAAAAATAGGAAAATTAGGGGAGATATTTTTTAAAAAAGGTTTTTATATCTATGTGGGTTCAGCCATGAAGAATTTACAGGCAAGGCTAAATAGACATAAACGAAAAAGGAAAAATCTTTTCTGGCATATTGATTATCTAATAGAAAAAACAGAATTGATACAGGTAATTCCTATCAGGTCTTCCATAAGAAATGAATGCAAACTCGCAGAGAGAATGAAAAATATTACAGATGATTTTATTTACGGATTTGGTGTATCCGATTGCAATTGTACCTCACATCTTTTTTACGTTGATGAGTATCCTTTAGAAAAGATAGATTTTATAAATACAGTTATAGATTTTAGAACGCCTTCTGTAATTTCAAGATAAAGAAAAGAGGGGGTAATATGAATGAAGAATATATAAAAAAAATTTTTAACGAATGTAAGGTTGGAAATGCAATAGGTATCAATATGTTAGAGGTAAAAGAAGGTTATGCAAAAGGCAGCCTTATCTTAAAGAAAGAGCATATAAATGTGTTTGGTTCTGCCCATGGAGGGATTATATTTACTCTTGCTGACCATGTGGGTGGTGCGTGTGGTAATACAATAGGAAAAAAAGCACTTCTCGTTGAATCATCAATACAGTACTTCAAACCAGCCTTTGAAGGCATGACTCTATTTGCCGAGTCGTTTCTGAAACACAGAGGAAAAAGAATTGGTCGCATAGAAATAAAGGTGACCAATGATAAATTAGAGGATATAGCGGTGATGCATATGGTATTCTATATAACCGATGAAGAGCACAAAAGACAGACTTCTTGAAATATTCTATACACTGCTCCAATCATTTGGAAAAAGATATTGGTGGCCTGGAGAAAGTGCTTTAGAGATCATTGTAGGGGCAGTGCTAACTCAGAACACGGCATGGAAAAATGTGGAGAAGGCGATTAATAACTTAAAGAGGGAGCATCTCCTCACAGTTGAGGCACTATATCATATTGACACAGAAAGATTAAGCAATCTCATTATGCCATCTGGCTTTTTTAATATTAAAACCAGGAGATTAAAAAATTTAATTAAAGTTTTATATGAAATATACGATGCATCTATTGAAAATCTTGAAAAAATTGAAACATATGAATTAAGAAAGACTTTAATCGATATTAATGGCATCGGAAAAGAAACAGCGGACAGCATTCTCCTTTATGCATTAAATAGGCCTGTTTTTGTTGTAGATGCATACACAAAAAGATTTCTCAAGAATCACACCCCACCATTGATTGAAGAAATAGATATTAAAAAAGATAGTTATGATACAATTCAAAGGTTTTTTATGGAACATCTACCACAAGATGTGTATATCTACAATGAGTATCATGCCTTGATTGTATATCTCTGTCAGAAATGCTGTAAAAAAATCCCTGAATGTGAGATATGTCCTATAAAAGGGATTTAGTCTAATTATATTCTATTGTTACCTTCTCTTTATCAATAGATCTTTCAATTTTTCCAATTAAAAAGCTTTTTTCTCCTGAGATATTTAAAGTGTTAATAATGGGTTCTGAATCTTTATCTTCAACTATCAAGACAAAACCAATACCCATATTGAATGTGGAAAACATGTCCTCTTGTGGAACATTACCGAGGTTTTTTACTACCTGGAATATTTTTGGTACATTTTCTTTATTTATTGTGATTCTCGCCTTAAGTCCTTCAGGTATTATCCTTTTTATGTTGCCAGGCAGTCCACCACCAGTAATATGAGCCATACCTTTTACATTAAAATGCTCGAGTATTTTTAATATAGGTTTAACATAGATTTTAGTGGGTTTTAAAAGTTCTTCAGATAGTGGCCCATTTAAACCATCAATGTTTTCATTTATTTTTAGTTTATGCACATCAAAAAAGACCTTTCTCACAAGAGAAAAACCATTGCTGTGAAGCCCACTTGATGCCAATCCAATGATTGCATCACCCTCTTTTATCTTTGAGCCATCTATTATTTTTTCTTTTTCTACAAAACCAATGACAAAGCCTGCAAGGTCATATTCACCTTCTTTATAAAATGAGGGCATCTCTGCTGTCTCTCCGCCTATTAAGGCACAATCTGCTATCATACACCCATCGCAGATTCCTTTTATAACCTGTGTGTATGTATTTTCATCAATTCTTCCGCAGGCATAATAGTCTAAAAAAAAGTAAGGCTTAGCACCAAGAGTCAATATATCATTTGCACACATAGCCACGAGGTCTATTCCAACAGTATCGTGTTTCCCGCTTAAAAAGGCTATTTTCAGTTTTGTACCGACCCCATCTGTGGATGTGACAAGAACAGGGTGTTTCAGATTAGAAGGTATCTCTGTTAATGAGCCAAATCCCCCTATGGGATTTAACACAAGAGGGTTAAATGTCCCCTGTATATCTTTTTTTAATGTTTCTATGAGGTTATCTGCCTTTAAAATATCCACACCAGATTCTTTATAAGTTAATGATTTCATACCCTATCCAATTGGTTATTTAATTTTGTTTCTATAAGTCGATACTAACATCATGACATCTTTTCAATAAATTCTTCAACAGGTATTGCAGGTAATGTAATTATATGGACAGTGCCTCTTGAGCCCATTTCAATAGAAATCTTTGCTATGGATTCGTTATTGGGTGCATCAAGGATTGTAATAAAATCGTATTGTCCGAGAAGGGCATATTGGGCAAGCACTTTGGCACCCATATTTTCTATTTCCCTATTTACCTCCTCAATCCTTTCAGGGTGTTTTTTTATGGTCTTCCTTCCTTCATCTGTTAATGTACTCATCATGATATAAATTGGCATATAGCACCCCCCTTTAATTTTTTATTAAATATTGTTATATAGAACACGTATTGTCAATAAAATTTTTGTCTACTATTTATATGGATTCATTATTTAATGATAAATTTTTAAATTTTTATATTGAAAAAAATGGATATTTTTAATATTAATATGTGCTCTTTTAAAGAAATGTAAGGCGTAAAAAGCTTTTTTATTGTAAAATTTTTTGATCCTTAATGGAAAAAAATTTTTAGGGGGCAATAATGGCAAAACCAATGGAACAGTATAAATGGCATGAATTGAATGTCGGTTGTGTTATCGATGAGGTCGGTAATGCAAGGGAGTACAAAACAGGTGACTGGAGGTCAGAGAAACCTGTATGGGATGATACGAAGTGTATTAAATGCGGACTGTGCTGGTTATTCTGCCCAGATGCGGCTATATATGAAACAGAAGATGGCTTTTTTAAAGCCAACCTTGATTATTGTAAGGGCTGTGGTATATGTGCAGAGGAATGTAAACCAAAGGCAATAAAAATGGTGGAGGATATAAGATGAGCAAAAAGAAAGGTATAGAGGTATCTATTGCAGTTTCTATCGCTGCCAAGCTCGCAAGGGTGGAGGTAATTGCTGCCTATCCCATAACACCTCAAACTCATATAGTGGAACACCTGTCAGAACTTGTTGCCAACGGAGAATTAGAGGCCGCATACATAAATGTGGAATCAGAACATTCAGCTATGTCTGCATGCTGTGGTGCTTCAGCTGCAGGTGCACGGACATTCACTTCCACAAGTGCACAGGGATTGGAACTCATGCATGAGATACTGTTTATCGCTTCAGGCTTAAGGCTTCCCATTGTTATGGCCACAGTAAACCGTGCACTATCCTCTCCTCTTTCCATATGGGGTGACCATTCTGACGTAATGGCAGCAAGGGATTCAGGCTGGATCATGCTATTCTGTGAGAACGGCCAAGAGGTTGTAGACAGTATAATAATGGCATTTAAGATAGGAGAAAATAGAGACGTCCTTCTTCCTGTCATGGTGAATCTTGATGGCTTTTCATTAAGTCATGTGATTGAACCTATAGAATTTCCGTCACAGGAGGATGTGGATAGCTTTCTTCCTCCGTATAAACCTGTTTTTTCATTGCATCCTGATAAACCAGTTACAATGGGTGCATATGGTATGCCAGAAATATATACAGAGGCAAAATATGCACAGGAAACAGCACTTAGAAACTCAAAAAAGACAATTATTGATGTTATGAAAGAATTCGGTAATAAATTCGGCAGGCACTATAAACTCGTTGAAACATACAATACTGAAAATTCA
>JAOAFK010000083.1 GCA_026416315.1 Syntrophorhabdaceae bacterium
ATCAAAACTATGCTCAATTAAAATGATAATTTGATAATTTAAAGAAAAGCGGCTATTTCAAATAGAGCTTGTTTATCTTTTTTGCTTTATCAAGTAGACCATTAAAAAAACTACTAAAAGGATAAAAAAGCATATAAAAGAAATCAAAATAAACCAGTCTCCATATTTAACATAGAAAGTTCTATTTTTGTATAAATAAAAATCACCTTTTAAAATATCGTCTTCAAAAATATTTGTTTTAAGATATATTCTGCCTCTTGTATCTATGATTGCACTGATACCTGTGTTTGCTGCTCTAAGAACATATCTTTCAGTTTCTATCGCCCTAAAAATATAAAAGATAAGATGTTGAAAAGGAGCAGATGTCCTGTCATACCATGCATCGTTTGTAAGATTTACGATCAACTGGGCACCATTTCGTACAGTATCTACTGAGATTTCTGGAAATATTCCTTCATAACAGATAAGCACCCCTATGTTCCCTATGGGTGATTTTATAGGGGTATGGGATTTTCCTGGGGTAAAATTGCCACCTGCTGCGGTAATCTTTTCTAAAAAGGGAATGTATTTTTTTAGCGGTGTATACTCACCGAACGGAACAAGGTGAACTTTATTATAAAAACCTGATATGTTTCCTTGCCTGTCTATTAAATACGCAGAATTATAAAATTTATCACCATCTTCCATATGGACAGTGCCGAAAAGAAGAAAGGAATTTATGGAAATAGCAAGGGATTTTAAAACCTCCTGTATTTTTTTTGCCGTATTGAAGGCAAATGGCATGGATGTCTCCGGCCAGATAACAATATCTGACCCCCTTGCATGTTCCGTTGTCATTTTAATGTATTTATCAACAGTCTTTGCCTTGAAGGCTTCATCCCATTTTATATCTTGGCGGATATTGCCCTGAATGATGGCAACGCTTTTTCTTTCTATACCTTTATTATCACTGTTTAGCCTTGTAACCCCGTAAATGATAGAGGTGGTTATTAAAGCTGCCACAATCAGAGTATATATAACTGGAACCTTTTTTTTAGTCCAAATGTGAAAGAAGATGCAGTTTACTGCAACTATCAAAAAGGATATGAAATATACACCCGTTATTGATATGATTTGAATAAAAGGGAGAAAATTATGCTGTGAATATGCAAGGAGTGCCCATGGAAACCCCGATAGAAAAAAACCCCTTATATATTCAAGGATTACCCAAACAAAGGGTGCAGATAAAATAATAGGGAAAGAGTATTTCATTTCAAAAAAAGTTATAACCCAGGAAAATATGCCCACATAAAGAGCCATGTACAGAACAAGAAGAAGCATAACGGTGATGCTTGTAAAGATGTCGAGGCCACCATAGCGGTTCATGGCAACAGTAACCCAATAAATTATACCGAGATAGGCTGTGATGCCTGAAATTAGACCGATTTTAAAATTATGTGATGGGTCTTCTTTTCTTAAAGAAACAAGAAGAGGTACAAGACTTACAAATGAAACAGGAAATAAGGAGATGGGTGAATGGGATAACACCATCAGGGTACCTGATAAAATAGGTAGCCATATATAGTTTTTTTGTGTAAATTTAGAGATATTCTGTGTTTTAATTTCCCCTTTTTTCTTTTTCAGCCCCACACCACATCCTTTTATCTAAAACAAATTCTTCATATACTTTCTGTTCCCTTATATATTTTAAAAGTTTTCTTTCCCTGTATCTCATCCGCCTTGCCTCTGCCTCATCTTTTTCATGATCATAACCCATTACATGCACAAGCCCGTGTATGATAAGCTCCACAAGTCTCTCGGGAAAACTGCGACCTGAAATGTCTGCCTCATACATTGCCATCTCCACAGAGATGGCAATATCTCCGATTATATGAGAAGATGCTGGACTGGCTGTGCCATCCATGTATGAAAAGGAAATCACATTTGTCGGTTTGTCCCTTCCAAAATATTGTTTATTCAGTCTTTTTATGCCCTTATTGTCTGTGAGAAGAAGACTTAAAACCCTATCCTGTAGCCTTAAATAGATTAGCAACCTTTCTATCAATCTTTTGAGCTGAGCTGTGTTTATCTTCATGAGTCTTTGGGAATTTTTTATCAGCACCATTGTGGGTTGTCCTTTCCGGATACTCTATCCTCTGATGGAATATACCGAGTAATATGGTTATGAAACTCTTCTGTATGGCATGGAGGTCTCTCAGGGTCAATTCGCACTCATCTAACTGACCGTCAAGAAAAACCCTTTCAATGACATCCTGAACGTGTTTTTCAATCCTCTTCGGTGTAGGTTCATTAAGTATCCTTGAAGATGCCTCAACAACATCGGCAAGCATGACAATGCCCGCCTCTTTTGTCTGGGGTTTTGGACCTGGATATCTGAAATCCTTTTCATCTATGACAAACAACTCCGGGTCTTCATTTTCCTTTGCCCTGTTGTAGAAATAACTCACAAGGGATGTCCCATGGTGTTCCCTTATGATGTCCATTATCTTTCTTCCTAATTTATGTTTTTCTGCAAGTTCAATGCCTTCTTTTACATGAGAAAGGATAATAAGGGAACTCATATTTGGTGTGAGATCTTTATGGGCATCCTCAAAACCCCTTCTATTTTCAATAAAATAATGGGGCATCTTTAATTTACCTATATCGTGATAATAGGCAGCTACCCGTGCAAGAAGCGGATGTGCACCTATTGCCTCTGCCGCTGCCTTTGAAAGATTCCCCACAATGATACTGTGATGGTAGGTTCCAGGTGCTTTGATCATCATATCTTCAAGGAGCAAGTTATCAAGGTTTGCAAGTTCAAGGAGTCTTATATCTGTTGTATATTCAAACACATGTTCTATTATAGGCAATATGCCTAAGGCAATAAAGCTACTTATAATGCCGTTTATGAAAATAAAGGCAATCTTTGAGGGTAGAGTTGCAAACGTATCCCCTGTTAGAATATGGAATATAACCAAGAGAAAACCTGTTATAAAAGCGGAAAATATCCCTGCTTTTATAATGATGTTTCTGTTTTCACACCTCTCTGAAAAATATGAAGCAAGGATATTTCCCATTAAAATGTACATAAATGCAGACATACTCATATCGAGCATAAAACCTATATATATGGCTGTTAAAAGGGAAAAGACTATCGCTGCCTCTGAAAAAAGGGCAACCCTCAAGACTATTCCAAGGGTAAAAACAGGGACAAGATATATTAGGTTAATATCGTTCAGGCCGCTGACATTTTCTATTATAAGGGTCATGATCTTCATCAACAGGACTATGAATAAAGACATGGATGAACAAAAGATAATATCCTTTACCGATAATCTGAACTTCTTTATGTTTTTTGCTGAAAATTCATATATAAGAAAGGTAACAAGAAAAATCAGTATAAACAGGGAAAAGATATTTTTCAGTCTAAAAGGCTCAGCAGATTCCCGTTCTTTTAAGGCATTCAGGATCGTTAGCTGTTCTTCTGTAACCTTTTCGCCTTCCCTGACAACTACCTCACCCTTTTTTACTGTTATGCCAAGAGAAGGTATATTCGTTTCAAACCTGGATTTTATATTTTTATTAGGTATATCGCCTATATGATACTCTGGTAGCCTTATATCTAATTTATATGAAATTACAAAGGCTAAAGCGGCGGAAAGTACAAAAAATATAAGGAGGATTCTGTATTTTTGATACGATGGAGGTTTGTCTTTACCGTTTGGCATATCTATTCAGTTCCCTTTGATAAATTTCTTTTTGTTTCATATGCCTTTATTATCTTTTGGACAAGGGGATGTCTTACTACATCAACCTTGGAAAAATATACAAATTTTATACCTTTTATACCTTTAAGTATTGTCTGGATCTCCACAAGCCCGCTTGATCTTTTATCAGCGAGGTCTATCTGGGTTATATCCCCTGTTACAACAGTTTTGGATGAAAAGCCCAGTCTTGTTAAGAACATCTTCATCTGCTCAGTTCCAGTGTTCTGCGCCTCGTCTAATATTATAAATGCATCATTTAAAGTCCTTCCTCTCATAAAAGCAAGAGGTGCTATCTCAATAATACCCCTTTCAATGAGCCTTGTTGCCCTGTCCATATCGAGCATGTCGTATAAGGCATCATATAGGGGTCTTAAATAGGGATTAACCTTTTCATACATGGTGCCGGGTAAAAATCCCAATTTTTCCCCAGCCTCAATGGCAGGTCTCGTAAGTATGATCCTTGAAACCTCTTTTCGATAGTAAGATGACAGAGCCATCGCCATGGCAAGATAAGTCTTGCCTGTGCCCGCAGGCCCAATGCCTATTACCATATCATATTTCCTAATGGCTTCTACATAGGCCTTTTGATTTTTTGATTTAGGGGTGATCACCTTTTTTGTGGGAAGTATATAAATCTCATCCCTTTTCTCATGTTCTGATGCAATCTGGTTAGAAGTGACATATCTAACAGCACTGTCTATATCAGATGGATTTATAACAAACCCTTTTTTGATAATGCCCTTTAACTCATTTATAACCTTACTTGTATTCTCTAATTCATCCTTTTCACCAACGATAGTAAGATGATTGCCCCTGACACTTGCTTTGATATTAAAATACTTTCTTAAATATTTTATATTTTCATCACGGGGCCCGAAGAGATTTCGAGCAGTGTTTATATCATCAAAAGAAAATTTTAAGTATTGTTCTTCTGTCTTACCTTCCAAATATTAGCTGATACCTCCTATGCTCCAATATTATAGCACAAAAAAAATTTTAAAAAAATATACAAAAAACAAGGGCTATTCAACAGTAACGCTCTTTGCGAGATTCCGTGGCTGATCCACATCTGTCCCCAAAAGATTTGCAATATAATATGCAAGTAACTGTAATGGTATGGCAGAGATTATGGGCTCAAGTTCATAAATCGTCTTTGGCATTACAAAAACGCTCTCCACTCTTTCAACCATTTCATGCCCTGATGTATCGGTAAATAACAAAACCTTTCCCCTTCTTGCAAGGACCTCTTCAATATTGCTGCATGTCTTCTGATATGTAATATCATAAGGAGACAGTACTACTACGGGAAAGTTTTCATCAATTAAGGCAATGGGGCCATGCTTCATCTCTCCTGCTGCATAGGCCTCTGCATGGATATATGAAATTTCTTTTAGCTTTAATGCCCCTTCCATAACAGATGGATAGTTGATACCCCTTCCAATGTATAAAAAGTCCTTGTATGTCATGTACTTACGTGCTATTTCCTCAATGTGTTTAGCGTTATTCAAAACTTCCTGTATCTTATGGGGAATTCTTCTTAATTCACCAATTTTTTCCTTTAATTGGCCTGTGGTGAATATTCCCATCTTTTTGGCCATAAAAAGCATAAGCATAAATAGAACCGTTATCTGGGTTGTAAATGCCTTGGTTGAGGCTACCCCTATTTCAGGGCCAGCATGGGTAAAAACAACACCATCTGCATCCCTTGCAAGGGTGCTCCCTAAGACATTACATATGGAAAGCACAAACGAATCTCTTTTTTTCCCTTCTTTCATTGCAGCGATTGTGTCTGCAGTTTCACCGGACTGCGAAACAAGTATAAGCATATTATCTTTACCTATAATGGGGTCTCTATATCTGAATTCTGAAGCAATATCTACTTCCACAGGTATCCTCAAGTTCGATTCAAATATATACTTACCTATAAGGCATGCATGATAGGATGTTCCGCATGCCACCATCCATATCTTTTTGATCTTTTCCAAATTAGGTAACTTTAGATTATCAAGCTCTATTTCACCTTTATCCTCTTTAACCCTGCCTGTAAGGGTATTTGTTATGGCAACGGGTTGCTCGAATATCTCTTTTAACATAAAATGTTTATAGCCACCTTTTTGTGCCATAGCACTGGTCCAATTTATCGTATGTATTTTTCTCTCAACTGCATTACCCATTGTGTCAATAATTCTGAACCCCTCTTCGTTAAAAATTGCAATATCGTTGTCTTCAAGAAAAATAACCTTGTTAGTTATATCCAATATGGCAGGTATGTCACTTGCAATAATTGATTCACCGTCAACCACACCTATAATGAGGGGACTTTCTTTCTTTGCAGCAATCATCACCCTTTCTTTTTCCTTTATGATGCCTAATGCATATGAACCCTTTAATTCACATATGGCAAGCCTTACCGCATCTACAAAATTATGGCCTTTTTCAACATAACTATTTATTAGATGGGGTATGACCTCTGTATCTGTGTCAGATGAAAATCTTCGACCCTCATTTCTTAATCTCTGTTTTAATTCCACATAGTTTTCAATAATACCGTTGTGAACAACAACAACTTCACCAGCCCTATGGGGGTGGGCATTCCTCTCTGATGGAATACCATGGGTTGCCCACCTTGTATGGGCAATGCCCATTGTACCTTTAATATCTTTATTTGATGCGAGTTTTTTTAAGTCATCCACTTTACCTTTTTGCCTTATGATCTCTATCTTCCCCCTGTTCCATATGGCTACCCCAGCAGAGTCATACCCCCTATATTCGAGTTTTTTTAATGCCTCTATAAGAATGCTAAAGGCCTCTTTTCTACCAAGATAACCCACAATACCGCACATGGTATGTTACCTCCTTAGATTTCATCTGTGTTTCTTGATTATGGTAAATATATCTACAGTAGTTCCTTTATCAATTTTCATATCCTCGATGTAAACACATCCTTTTATGATAACCCCGTCTTCAATAGTAGAGTTTTTAATTATAGTATTGGGACCTATCATTACATTACTGCCTATTGTTGAATCACCTACTATATAAGCATTGGGATATATTATTGTATCCTTGCCAATTTTTACTTTATCCTCTATATAGATGTTTTTATCTATCAATGTCACCCCGTTTTTTAAATGAAAGCGCGCAATCCTATCCTTCATGAGCATATTTGCATTAAGCAATTCATACCTATTGTTTATTCCGAGCACATGGGTTGACTCAGGGTGAAAGTACGCCATCACATCAATTGACATGTCTCTCGCTATAGAACAGATATCTGTCAGGTAGTATTCACCCTTTTTGTTGTTATTCTGTATCTTTTTTAAAAGATGAAAATACCTCTCTGGTATTATGCAGATTCCTGTATTTATTTCCTTTATCTTTTTCTGTTCATCATCTGCTTCTGCATCTTCTATAATTGCTTTTATACGATTTTCATCCCTCACCACCCTTCCGTAGCCAGATGGGTCATCTATGGATGTTGTCATAAACGTTATGGTATTGTGGATTTTATAAAATTCTATAAATTTTTTTAAGGTAGTTGTATCAATTAATGGCACATCTCCGTATAATATAAGTGTATCGCCGCCTTTAACAACATCTTCTGCACATAAAACCGCATGGGCTGTACCCCTCTGTTCATTCTGAATTCTATAATCCACATTATATTTTTCTATTAAGGGCAAAACCTTATCCTTACCAAAACCTATAATAATCGTAATAGTTGAAGGCTCAAGCTCCTTCGACCTCTCTATTACGTAAGATATCATGGGCTTACCCATAATCTCATGCATGACCTTTGGTTTATCGGAAACCATCCGTTCACCCTTACCTGCCGCAAGGATTATTATATTTAATCTTTCCATTTCAACCTGCCTTTTTACCTGAAATCTTTACAATCAGAATGCTCAGTTCATATAGACCCCACAAGGGAATGGACATAAAAATCTGGCTTGCCACATCTGGTGGTGTAATAATCGCACTTATTATAAAAATACCCAGTACTGCATATCTCCTTTTTGATGACAGCATCTTATGATTTATTATTCCGATTTTGCCGAGATAAAATGCAAGAAGAGGCATCTGAAAAATAAGACCAAAGATAATGAGGAGTTTGAGGGTTAGGTTCATATAACCTTTTAAGTCAGGCATGGGGATGATGAATTCTGCTGCATAACTTACAAAAAACCTATATATAAAGGGCATTACTATAAAATAACAAAATAGGGCTCCACATATAAAACATATGCTGCCGTAAAAGATGAAGGGAAATGCGTACTTCTTTTCCTTCTCGTATAATCCTGGAGATACAAACATCCATAATTCATAAAGGATTACCGGTGAGGCAGCAAATATTGCTGTGACGAGGGATATCTTAAAATATGTGATAAACGCCTCTGTCACATATGTAAAAATAAAAGAGCTTTTCTCTGGCATAACAGTAATAAAAGGTTTCATGAGAAAAAAGAATATCTTTTCCTTGAAATAATATGCAATAACAAAGGCAATACCTATAGCAACAAGACATACAACTATCCTGTCTCTCAGTTCTTTTAGATGTGAGATAAATGGCTGCTTTTCTTCAGGGTTTATTTTTTTGACCATGGATTTTATCTATGGAAACCTGCTAAACAGGGGTTTTATCCTCGTCTTTTTTGCCTTCGTTTGATTTTTCTTCCTTTGCGGTATCATCTGTTTTATCTTCTAAATTCTCTTCCTTTATAACCTCTTCCTCAAGAGTTTCTTTTACCTCGTCTGCCATTCTTCTAAATTCACCGAATGCCTTTCCTATGGTTTTTGCAAGATCAGGTAGCCTTGAAGGTCCAACAACGAGTAATGCAACGATGAGTATAACTATGAGTTCAGGTAAACCTATGCCGAACATAGAACTAACTTATCACAAAACAGTCTAAATCAAAACAAAATTTTATAATGAAGGTATTTCAGGTTGCCATTGTGAAACGCCATTTACAGAACATATTCGGTGGATGTTCATCAGGGGGTGCAAAAATGCATTCTACTTTTATGGATGGGTCAACCTCCCTTGCAAGGGAAATGAATTCTCCTTTATGCATTTCCTTACATACGAATTCACCAAGACCCCTTTTTAACCTTGACTTTTGGGTAGGGCAGTCAGGGACTGTAATGATAACCTCATCTTCCTTTTCTTCTATCTCATATCCAACAATAATGGTCCATGTGAAATATTTTAGCATCTTTACAAAACCCTTAAGGCCTTTTTCTTTTATATTAAATCTTTTAATCAAATCACGGGCAGCCATGCCGGGCACTCGAGCCCATACCTGTTCATTCAATCTCTCGGCCACC
>JAOAFK010000102.1 GCA_026416315.1 Syntrophorhabdaceae bacterium
TTATAGGGAAATACCTTTTTTAGAAGCGCCATGATGACACTCAATAACATTAGAGTCAATAATGTGCCACCCATACCTACAACAAGCATGGTTAATCCAAAGGTCCAGCGGTCCATCATGTTAAAAACCTCCTCCATTATTTTTTATTTTTTCTTTTATAACTTTTATAAATTGTTGCCTTTTCATGGAAAAAAAGAGGTTGAAAGATATATTAGAGATGGTGTTTTTTATATAGTAAACAGACTTAAGTCTGTATTGCTTTTCAAAAGCATGTCTGTAAGGTTTTTTTAGCATTTACAATTATCATCTTTTTTAATTTTTTATACCATTCAAATATTTGTCCAGTCAAGAATTTAGTTTTAATTTAAAGAAAGAGAATACAATTTTCTTGTAATATCAGATAGTTCATTAACATTTTAAATAAACTTGATAAAGTATTCTCTTTTTGTTAGATTTGGTCATGACTATTAAAAAGAAAAAGATATGGTATATACAGGAACCTCTATTTGAAGAACTAAAAAAAGAATTCTGTTATCTCTGTCATAAATTGATAAAAGATAAGGACAGAATCAAAGTGGGTGAAACTCTATACAGGCATAAAAAATGTACCCCTCTGCACCTTGAAATTTTTTCAAAAAATCTTTTTAAATAATAAAGATAAGACAAAAAAAAGAAAATTTATAATGACAATAGTTGCACCCGTAGGAAAATCCATAAAAAATGACAGAATAATACCCGCTGTGACAGATAAGACTCCGATTACACAAGAAATAAAAAGTGTACCCTTAAAACCCATTGAAAACTGTAGTGCAGTTACAGGAGGCAATATGAGGAGGGCTGTAACAAGCAAAACCCCAACAGCCTTCATGGCAAGCACTACTGTGAGGGCAGTCATAAGATAAAGCATTGTATTTATTTTTTTTACATTTATTCCTGAAACCTGTGCAGACTCCTCATCAAAGGTTATAAATAATAACTCCTGATAAAAAATAATAATCAAAAAGATAAAAAAGAGGGATAAAAAAAACGAGACCAAGACCTCTGTCCAGTTTATAGCAAGGATGTTACCAAAAAGATAGCTGAAAAGGTCTATATTAAGACCCCCTGCAATACTTGAAATAAATACCCCGGAAGCAATACCCAGCGATGAAACAATGCCTATGGCAGTATCACTGAACAGTCTTGTTTTTTCCTTTAATTTCATTATCCCTATGGCACTAACCATTACGATGGGTATAGCAATATAAAAAGGATATAATTTAAATAACAGTCCCATGGCAACGCTACCAAATGTAACATGGCTTAAACCATCCCCTATAAGGGAAAGATTTCTTAATACAAGAAACACCCCAAGGGTTGAGCATAGCATTGCAATAAAAAAACCTCCAATGAGTGCCTTCTGAATGAATCCGTGACTTATAAAATCAAATGCGACCATATGACTTTTTATAAATATCCCCTGTATCGTGCCTGTGACAAATTAAATGCTGTGCAAATTCACCGAAGTATTCTGTCATGTCGTTTGAATTACAAAAAGACTCAAAGGTACCGAAAAAGATGACCCTTTTATCGAGATATAACATATTCGATGCATATCTTCCGATTGTACCGATATCATGTGTTATCATAATTATGGTCATTGCTTTTTTATTATTTATTTCTTTTAAAATATCAAAGAATCTCTCCCTTGTTTCTGGATCAAGGGCTGTTGTGGGTTCATCGAGGATGAGTAGTTCTGGTTCGTTGACCATAGCCTTTGCAAGCAATACCCTCTGGCGCTGTCCTCCTGATAGCTCACCTATAAATTTTTCCTTCAAATCTATAATCCCAAATAGGTCAAGATATTTGTCAATTATCCTTAAATCTTCCCTGAAAATCCTTTTTGGAGATCTTTTTTTCGAGAGAAGCCCCAGAGCCACAATCTCTTTTACCTTTGCAGGAAAATGGTTATCTGAAAACGAAGTCTTCTGGGGTAGATATCCTATGCGATGCCAGTCTTTGAACAAAAAGGCTGGCTGGCCGAATAAATATATATCTCCTATCTGAGGTTTTAAGAATCCAAGCATCAGCCTTATAAGGGTGGTCTTACCTGAACCGTTTGGTCCCACAATACCTAAAAAAGCACCTTTTTTCAGGTCAAAAGACACGCCTGATAGAACCTCTGCTGAATTATAACTGAAATATACATTTTGCATGGAAATGACATTTTCCGTTTCTTTCATGGACATTCAAGGCCTGTTTTTAAATTATTTAAATTTTCTTCCATAAGGGATAAAAATGTCACACCTCTGTCCATTTCTTCTTTTGATATATTATGACATCCATGCAATTTTAAAAGCCGTGTATTTGTCTCTTCTGATAGAACCATAGCAACCCTTGGTGTAATCAGTTCCTCAAAAAATACATACTTCACATTTTTTTCCCTAATGATCTTTTTCATGCGTGCCACAAGTTTTGGTGTTGGCTCAGCATTTGGCGAGCCTTTATATGCAGATACATATTCTAAATCATATCTTTTCGCAAGGTAACCAAATGCAAAGTGTCCTCCATGCACTATAATCCTTTTCTTGCAGGAATTAAGGGTTTTTTTGAATCTCTCATCGAGGTCCTTGATCATTACTTTATATTGTTCCCCTTTTTTTTGATAAAAATCCTTATTGGCCGGGTCTTTTTTTATAAGGCTCCCCACTATATTATCCACCATGATGATTACATTGGAGAGATCAAGCCATATATGAGGGTCAATGTTATTATTTTTATATTTTGTATGATGGGTATCTTTATGGTCTTCTTGGGTCTTATCCAGTGAGGAAACCTTTATACCCATACTGGCATCCACTATCAAAAGTTTTTTATTATCAATGCTTTTAACAATATCCTCTGACCATGGCTCCATAAATCTCCCAGTATAAATAAAAATGTCTGCTGAATTGACTTTTAAAATGTCTCCTGCCTTTGGTTCAAAACTGTGTGCCTCAACCCCTGGTGGTAGAAGAAGTGTGACCTCTGCTCTATCACCTGTAATGTTTTTTGTAAAATCGTATAATGGGAAAAGGGTTGTTACAATCTTCAATTTATTTTCTGCTAATTCTTTGCTTTTATACCCGCATCCTGATATGGTTGCATATAAAAAAAAGACAATTAAAAGAATTATTTTTATTACATTTTTTTTCATAATGATATAGTCTGCTTTTTCAAACAATCCTTGCAGAACCCGTATACCTGAAGCATATGAGAGACCATGTGTGCCTTCAGGTTCTTTTCAACCTCATTTTTTATCTCCTCCATCCCACAAAAATTTATGTCTTCTACCTTACGGCACTGAACACAGACAAAATGATGATGATGTTCTCTGTTGTGACAGTAAAAATAGTAAAGCTTTCTGTCAGGATGGATTATTTTGATTATAATACCACTATCTGCAAGTTCCTCAAGGTTTCTGTACACTGTTGGCAACCCTATATTTTTAAATCTACCCTTAAGCCTTGACCTTATCTCGTCGGGACTCAAATATGTGGGTTCATCAGCCAGTATCTCCATAATGGCTATACGCTTGGGCGTAGCCTTTAATTTTAATGTCTTTAGAATATTATAAAAATCATTACCCATATTATCTAAATAGAAATGTTTTTTATTTAAAAAATTATACCTTCATTTCAAATATGTCAATAAAAATAGGAATTTTTTAAATTTTAAATATTTTATCTGAAAAATTCTTTTGTTAAAGAAATTCGATGGGAAATTATTGCAAAAGCATTAATTAGGGGTCATCTTTTACTGAATATCTCCCTTATCTTTTCTTTTGCTTCTTTTATCTGGGCATCACTTAACTCAAGACCTTTTTCTGTCTTTAATGGATCACTTTCAATTTTATAAATCCTTTCTTTCAAAATTTTCTGTCTTTTTATACCTGAAGGTATTTCAGGCATAATACCGATTGCCCTCTCTACGTCTTCAGGGAATTTCCCGGGGTCTGCTGTCTCGTAAATTACAGCAAGCTGATCATGCTTGTTGTTTAAAAAGATCTCAAGACTTCTCCATCCCACAGCACCATGAGGGTCTAAAATGACACCATATTTTTTATAAACATCCATCATGGTCTCATAGTGCTGAGGATTTGTAATACCTATGGAGAACAGATCACGCCTCATTTCTTCCATATCAGGCATCTTATCAATAATACCCGGTTTTATCACCTGACCGGTTTTCGGGTCTCTCTCATCATACATGTGCCCACCGTAGAAGTCTATAAGCCTCGCAAGATTACTCGGATGGGATACAATCATGGCAGATGAAGGAGATTTTACAGATGGTCGTACTGTATAGACCCCTGTATATAGAAAATCGGGAAATTCTGTATTTTCATTGACACCACAGATGATCTTTTTCACAGGCAAACCCATCTGCTTTGCAATAACAGTTCCCATCATATTCCCGAAATTACCTGAGGGCACACTTGCTATAAAGCCTTCGGGGTCATCTTCAATTCTTGAATATGCATAAAATGGATAGACCGCCTGTGGAAGTAGTCTACCTAAACTTATGGAGTTTGCAGAGGTAAACCTGTCTCTATCTCCAAATATATGGAATGCAAAATCTTTATCCCCTAAAATCTTTTTTGCCAAGGCCTGACACACATCGAAATCACCGTTTACATCAAAGGCATATATATTCTCCATAAGGGTTGTCATCTGTCTCCTCTGGCCTTCACTTATGGAATTGCCAGGAAAAAAAACGATATTATCAATATTTTCAAGTCCCCATAAGGCATCTGCCACAGCTCCACCAGTATCACCACTTGTGGCCACAATGACTACCCTTTTTAAACCCTTTTCACCGAGAAAATAGTTTAAGGTTCTGCCAAAAAAACGGGCTGCGTAGTCTTTAAAGGAATATGTGGGCCCTTTTGTAAGCCACATGATATATGTTTTACCGGTTATATGCTGAACATCTGTGGGAATCTTATCTTCTCTGTATGCGTCATCCAAGATTGCCTTCAGATTTTTTTCCGGTATCTCAGACAAAAGAAAAGGTGAAAGTACCTCATAAGCAATCTCGCTATATTTCATGGCCCTCATGGATTTTATCTTTTCGGGAGAAAGCCTTGGTATATCCTGTCTTGCCACCATATATAGACCATAATCCGGTGCAAGACCTTCAAGAAGGGCTGTTTCAAAATCAACCCTGTAAAATTTATTGTTTGTGCTGTAATATGTGATCTTTTTCATGGTAGCATGTAGCATACAAAAAGTTTCATATTTTTTCAACTTAAGTTATAATTAAAGCCATGGTAATGATTTTAAGAAATGTTGTTATCCTAATATTTATTTCAGTTTTTTTTGCGTCCATAAATGTGTGTCCCGAGGGATTGTCTCCTCTGTCAAAGGAGGATGCCACAAGGATTTTAATAGAATCTTTGAAAAATGAAAAAAAACTGGATTTAACAATATATTACTCAAAAAATGGTTCCCCATATGCCTTAATACCAAAAGATAATGACATGAAAAAATATAAAACCTTAGAAGAAAAGGGTTTTGTTATTTTAAAACCCTTGCCGAATAATGGGGAACAGGAAAAAAGATACGGTATAATATTTACAGAAAAGGCAGAACCATATCTAATAAAAAAAGATGATGATACAAAAGACAAAGCACTTATTTCCATTGGTAAGGTAGAGAGAATCGATTTAACAGAACTAAAACCTGTAGCACAAAAGGAATATAAGGCAGAATTTTTAATCGGCTATAGACTCACCCCTTTTGGTGAAATACTCTTAGGCAGACAGATGGTCTTTGAAAGAAAAGAGGATGTCCTTTTTGAACACAGAGATGGGGGCTGGAAGATAAAGTTTAAGACATCATTCTGAAATCATCTGAATTGTGGCATCGGGGATAATAAGTACATCTGGTTTTTTTCCATTGTACTCTTCTTCAAGGATTTTTATTATTTCGTTCATATCCTTTAGCCAATGGATGTGTTTGTCAGTTCCAAACCAGAACTCATTGGCAATATCCCTGTAGCGCGAATATATAAATATGTTTTTTACCTTTTCCTGTTTTTTCCTTATCCCAAAAGGAAGCCTTCCCCAGATATTTTTACCGAACCTTCCAAAAAGGTAATGTACAATCTGGCCTTCAGAAACATCACATATCAAAACAATATTTCCTCCTGTATCTTTGAGAAGCGATTCTGCCATAGAGAGGGAGATAGCTGCCTCGTTTGCCTTACTCAATGAATTTGCAAAAACAATATCTGCCTTATAAGGAATGGATGTGGAATAGTGGATAGGTGCCTTTTTTAACATATAATTGTATAGGTCTTCAGGGGCTCCAGCGAAGATATCTGTAATTTCCGCATCTGTGTTTATAAGACAATCGATCTTTATATCAAGCCCTGCGGTCTTCCCACATTCTATTATGTCATCCATCAAAGGATTGTTTTTATATCTACCTAAAGAAAAACATACCTCCTTGTATCTCTGCAATAGAACTCCATGGTGATATTCAATGGCATCAATATGGCTAATGGCTGGCATAACAATCTTGTAGCCTCCACCATAGCCACAGAAGGCATGAGGTGTAAAAGACCCTATCCCGATTTTCACATCACATGATAGATATTCTTTGTTGATCATCACAGGGGTGCCGAGTCTTGTTTTACCTAAATATTCACAATTTTCATATGGATTATGGTTATAAACAGGAAATCTTTCAAGTGTCTCTTCTCCGAGTTTTTTCCTGAAGGCCCTGTTATCCAGGGCTGCATGTGTGCCAAGACCGCACAGAAATCTTACCTGCTCATCCTTAATATGAAGCATTTCAAATAGTTCCATCAAATGAGGGACAATTCTATATGCTTTTGTAGGTCTTGACAGATCATCGAAAATAACACATATCTCTCTGATATTTTTGAACTTTTCTTTAAAAATAGGTACTAAAGAAAAAATAGCCTCCCTTATATCTGTTTCATTTAATACACGTTTTCTGTCCCCCTCCATATTGAGTGTAGAGACCCGCCATGATTCAGGAACCCTAAATTTCACCTTTTCTGAACCGTCCCAGATATTATGATTTAGTGTTATCTCCATAAATAGTTTTTTTAGAAAATTAATTAATTTAAAAATCCTTTTATAAAACATACCAGAATTTACAGAGTTTATCACCTATATTAAATAAAAAACATTTTTTATTTATTGACAAAAGAGAACTTATATTTTAAAAATTTTTTTAAAGGTTGGGGTTTCAATAAAAATCATGAGAGGTGTAGCCATGAAAAAGATTTCATTTTTTTCATTAATTTTTTCCATTTTTCTTTGCTTAATCATTGAAGTGCCTTGTTCATTTGCGCAAAAAACACTCAAGGTTGGTATTGTAGATACATACACAGGTCCTCCCAGCACTTTTACCATAGATGTGCGTGATGGATTTGAAATGGCAATAAAGAAAATTAATGCAAAAGGTGGGGTTTTAGGCAGGAAGATAGAGTATACAACAAGAGATGAAAAGTTCAAACCCGATATCGGGCTTGCTATGGCAAAGGAACTGGTATTGAAAGAAAAGGTGGATATTTTAATGGGCACCATTAACAGTGCTACTGCCCTCGCAGTCTCTGACTTTGCAAAAAAGGAAAAGATACCTTTCTTTGTAACCTTCTCGAAAAGTGAAAAGATTGTTGTGGATAAAGGGCACAGATATGTATTCAATATGAACGAGAATGCCATGATGGCAGGAAGGGCAGCAGGCTATGCCCTTGGTAAAAAACCTTATACAAAATACTGGATTGCCGGTGATGACTATGAGTACGGACACTCTATCGCCAATAATGTCTGGGAAAACATTCAGAAGTATAATCCAAAGGCTATACTTATAGGTCAGACATGGTGGAAGGTAGGTGAGGCTGATTTTACCCCATATATAACCCAGATACTCGCTGCCAAGCCTGATTTTATAATCGTTGCAACAGGTGGTGCTGGAATGGTTAATTTCCAGAAGGCAGCAAAGGCAACAGGACTTGCAGAAAAGATACCCTTCTATCAGCATACTGCAACAGAACATTCGGTGCTTAAACCCCAGGGTTTGAACGCACCTGAAGGCGTTTTTGGAACGGCAAACTATTTCTTCTACTATCCTGATATACCGGCCAACAGGGCATTCGTTGAAGAATTTAAATCAGCATACAACAGAGAGCCGAGGATTGGAGCCCTATCAGGCTATATGACTGCCATGTATATTTATGAAGGATTTAAAAAGGCAGGTAGTTTTGATAAAGAGAAATTCATAAAT
>JAOAFK010000120.1 GCA_026416315.1 Syntrophorhabdaceae bacterium
TCTTATCATCTCTGCCACATTAAAGCCATCAAGAACGGGCATGTGATAATCAAGAAGGATCAGATCAAAGGGCAGACCCGATTCTTTTGCCTTTTTTAATTCAAAAATACCTCTCTCTCCTGATTCTGCTTCCTTCACATCAATACCCCAGCTACTTAATGTATCTGTGAGTATGA
The DNA here is from genome assembly GCA_026416315.1 of Syntrophorhabdaceae bacterium. Taxonomy (GTDB): domain Bacteria; phylum Desulfobacterota; class Syntrophorhabdia; order Syntrophorhabdales; family Syntrophorhabdaceae; genus JAKORG01. The sequence continues at coordinate 177 of JAOAFK010000120.1, forward strand.
TTCTATTTGTGGCATTGTCGTCTATAATGAGGATTTTCTTTCCCTTCAGATCCACCTTTTCTTCAAATGTTTTTTCTTCATATTCCTTCTGTATACCAAAAGGCAGGGTAAAGTAAAATTTACTACCTTTTCCTACCGTACTCTCCACCCATAAATTGCCTCCCATGAGTTTTACAAGCCTTTTTGTTATGGTTAGTCCGAGCCCAGTGCCGCCGTATTTTCTTGTTGTTGAGGCATCTACCTGTGTAAATTTTTCAAATATACCTTCTAATTTATCCTCCGGTATCCCGATACCTGTGTCCATCACAGAAAAGAGTATATCCACATAACCTTGTGCTGTTTTTCTTCTTTCTGATTTCACTATTTCTTTTAATTGTGGCCCTTTATCTTTTAACTCCCCGAACAGAGATACCTCTAATATAACCTCACCCTTTTCTGTAAACTTTATGGCATTACCCATAAGATTTATTAAAATCTGTCTGAGCCTGAATGGATCCCCAACAAGATGTTGAGGGATGTCATTGTGTATATGGCAGACCAGTTCCAGGCTTTTTTCATGCGCCTTTAATGACATGATCTCACAGGTCTTCTCTATGGTTTCTATCAAATCAAAACCTGTTTCTTCTATATCAATATGGCCTGCCTCAATCTTTGATAAATCAAGTATGTCATTGATTATGTTCAAAAGATTCTCACCTGCATTCTTGAAAATCATGACATATTTTAACTGGTCTGGTGTAAGGTTTGTATCGAGAAGCAGATCTGACATGCCGATAATGGCGTTCATGGGCGTCCTTATCTCATGGCTCATGCTGGCAAGGAAATTGCTTTTTGCCCTGTTTGCTGCCTCTGCCATTTCTTTTGCTTTATGGAGTTCTTCCTCAGCATTTTTTACTTTTGTGATATCTTCCTGAATACTTACGAAATTTATGATACTGCCCTTTTGATCCTTTACAGGAGAGATGGATGAAGAGGCCCAGTAAAATTCACCGCTTTTCTTTTTATTATAAAAAATTCCACGCCATTCTTTTCCTGATTTTATCGTGTCCCATAATTCTCTATATTCTTCCTGGGACTTGCTGCCTGATTTTAATATGTTCGGTTTTTTACCTATTGCCTCTTCTTTTGTATAACCTGTAATCTCTGTAAATTTTGGATTCACATATTCTATGACACCCTCTGGGTCAGTTATTATAACTATGGCAGAGCTAAATTCAACAGCCCTCGAGAGTTTTAATAGTTCTTCCCCTCTTTCATATAATTTTTTCAACATCTCGTTGAAAGAGAGTTCAAGCTTGGCTATCTCGCCAGCTGCATTTATATTGAGGAATCGCCTTTCCCCTGATTTATAGCCGATTTCTTCTACCTGTTTTGTTAATATCGTTAAAGGCTTAAGAAATCCTCTCATCAAAAGAACTATAATCAGAATAGAAAGGGTTATGCCTGTTGCTGTAAAAACAATAAAATACCTCTGGGCCTTTCTTATTGGGTAATGGGCCTCTTTAGTGGGAAAATTTGCCCCTAAAATCCAATCCTTATTTTTTAGCCTTTTAAAGCTTGTAATTGCATGAAGGCCCCTTGATGTTGTCGTTTCACCAGTACCTTCAAAGCCAGAAATTGCAAGATCGAATAGCTTATTTGCACCGTAAGGCACATCCTGTTTTAAAATCCTTGACCTATCAGGATGGACTATAATACGCCTCTCTGTATCAAATAGATAGAAATAACCTGTTTTACCGATCTTTGATGTTATTATCTCCCCTAAAAAATTATCTTTTAAGACATCTATGCATCCGCCTATTACAGCTTTAAGTTCTTTTTTTTCATTAAATAGGGGATGAGTAAACATCACCACAGGTTTTGTTGGTGAATCTGAATATGTAAAGGGCTTTGAAATATAGGGTTTTTTTGTTTCAACAGTGACCTTAAAGTAATCTGTATCAGAAAAATTTCTTTTTTCTCTTAGTTTTTTTTCAGGATATTCTCCTATAATATCACCGTTTTCATAAAAAAGAACTATGCCCCTATCAAAAAAATAGTTTAAAAAAGGTTTGCCTTTTATTTTCTCAAGAAAATAAAGCCTTAGACTCTCTGGATTGTTTATGATTTTGTCCGGTGGGTTACCGATTGCCAGCTTAATTAATGTTTGTGCCTCCTCTATTTTTTTATCCATATCTTTAGCAAGCTCTGAAATAAAATCAAACTGTTGATCTGCGATGATCTTTTTATACTCACCCTCAAAGTAATTAAAAAGTAATAACGCCCCTCCTGTAAACATTACAAAGAATAACAACGAGATGGCCAGTGCCATCTTTGTTGTTAGGCTCAAGTGTTTTAACTGTTTAATCATTTTTTAGCCATACCCTTTAGTAGCGAGATTCTTTGCTATAATTTTATAATAGAAATTTTTCCTTTAAAAGCAAAATATGTTTTACAGATTTTTGAGATTTTTTATTTTATTTCCTGATGTTTGTGTTTCTTGAGAAAACCTCTATGGCTGCTTTTTCTTCAACAGGACATTTGTTTTCGCAGATACCACAACCTGTACATAGTTCTTCTAAAATATAGGGCCTTTTCAATCTTATCGACCTTCCCCTATAGTCTCTTTCCAAAACCTCTTCAAATCTTATGGCCTTTTCAGGTATAGGGCAGTGTTCCTCGCAGACAATACAATTTTTTTTCTTTGCGTAAGGTAGGCAATGATTTCTGTCAATCACTGCAATGCCTATGACACTCTTTTTTTTCTGTGGAAGGGGTAAATTGGGTATGGCACCGGTGGGACAAACCTGACCGCAGAGATTGCAGTTATATTCACAGTAACCCAATCTGGGAATAATCACGGGCGTGAAAATACTGTATATGCCCCATTGCAAACCAGAAGGATAAAGGGCATTTTTTAGACACACCTTTATGCACTCGCCACATCTCACACATTTTTTTAAAAAATCACCTTCTCCCTGAACCCCTGGCGGCCTCAATAATCTTTCCTTTGCCTGTGGCTGTATAAATGAAAATAGCTTTGATAGGCCAAAGCCAGAGATAACCCCTGTGATTAATACCCTTCTTTCAAACATTATTGTTGGTTTTTTCTCTTTTTTAATATTTCCTTTTAACGAAAAATCTATCCTCTTAAACTGGCATTTCCATCTGCAATCCATACATAAAATACAATCCTGTTTTTGTAAGATATCCGTATCAAATCCAGTTGGGCAAACCTCTTTACAGGTGCCGCAATCGTTGCATAATTTACTGGGTATACGTCTTATTATAGAAAACTTTGCCAAAATACCAAGTAGGGTGCCTAAAGGGCAGATATTTCTGCACCAGTTTCTTGTCTCATATCTTTCGAGAAAAATGATAAAAAAAAGAAATGCCATGGATATAAAGGCAAGGGGGTAAAAGGTTTCTCTGAAAGGTAAAACATAATCTTTTAAGAACACATAAAAAAAATCAAGATAGTCCCTTCTATCGCCTATGAGATTGTATAAACCCGTCCATCCGGACTTAATTATCCAGCCGAAAAGGGGATAAATAAAAAAAGTAAGCGCCCTCAAAAGTATTGCTATAGGGTCAAATATGCCTGCTATATTTACATTAAAAAGTGCAGATGTTAGAAGTATGAGAAGTAAATAATATTTGAGCCTTGTCTTTAAAAAGCTTAACGGTGTCGTCTTTTTAATCCTTCTTGTGAGAAAATCTATAATTGTCCCTAAGGGGCATATCCAGCCACAGAAAAATCTTCCGAGGATTGCAGAAAAAAATATCATGAGCAAACCCGGCAATAACAACAAAACAAAAGATTTAGCAGAAAGAATAAAGCTTACAACAACAAGGGGGTTTGCCCTGAAAAAGCTGTTTATTGCAATAGAAATCTCATCCTTGCCCCTATATTCGGTCATTAAAAATAGGATAAAGAATAGTAAAAGGAAAATTATCTGTGATATGCGTGAAGGGTTGGCTTTCAATATCTATTGTTTTTTTTTATTATATCATCAGCCATAATCGAAACTATTCACATTTAGCTACAGATTATATATTTTATTTTGAAGCGCGCCTGCCGCGACTCGAACGCGGAACCTACGGATTAGAAGTCCGTTGCTCTATCCTATTGAGCTACAGGCGCAAGCTATTAATCTATTTTTACAGGATTTATTCCCATAAGTCAACAAATTGATGGAATTTCAACTATTGAACCATAAGGCCATGTATGGTAAGTTAATAAACTTAAAAAAGAAGGAGGTTTGAACAATGCCATCTAATACTAAAAAAACACGTTTGAGAAGAAAATTGAGAAAATCAAATCAGGGAAAGAAAAGAAAAAAATTGATGTCGAAGATGTCAACCCCTCCTTTTTCGGTGCATCTTGGAAAAAATGAATAGTAGGTCTCTAAGATACGAAATAGGTCCTATAAGACCACCGAATGAGGCATACAGCCTTCTTGTGAGATTCACGAGAAACTGTCCGTGGAATAAGTGTGCATTCTGTCATACATATAAAGGTAAAAGGTTTGAAAAGAGATCCCTTGACGAGATAAAAAGGGATATTGACATAATAAAATCTATCTATGATGACATATTAGAGACATCATGGAAGTTGGGACTGGCTGGAAAGATCACAGAAGATTTTGCAGACGCCATTTTATCAAGCAGTTCTTATAATGATTGTTATAAAAGTGTACTTATCTGGGCCTACTTCGGCGGGAAAAATGTATTTATTCAGGATGCAAACTCCCCTGCCATGGATCCCGACACAATGGCAGAGGCAATTAAATATCTGAAAGAAAGATTACCTTCAGTTGAAAGGATCACCTCATATGCCCGTTCAAGAACCATTGCAAAGAGGCTTAAGGTTGAAGACCTTATAAAGCTAAAAGAGGCAGGGCTTACAAGACTCCATATAGGTCTCGAATCAGGAAGCAACTTTCTCCTCAAATATATGAATAAAGGAGTGACAAAGGAAGAACACATAGAGGCAGGGAAAAAGGTAAAGGCATCGGGGATTGAACTTTCAGAGTATGTAGTCCTTGGTTTAGGAGGAAAAAAATGGTGGATTGAACATGCAAAAGAAACAGCCGATGCATTAAACAAAATTGACCCTGATTTTATAAGGTTCAGAACCCTGAAGGTTCTCAAGGATATGCCCCTTTATGAAAAGGTCGAAAGAGGTGATTTTATACTCTCCCATGAGGAAGAAATACTAATAGAAGAAAAGATGCTTATAGAAAACCTATCAGGCATAACAAGTTATATAAAAAGTGACCATATCTTGAATCTTCTCGAGGAGGTTGATGGAAAACTCCCCGAAGATAAAGAAAGACTTATAGGTGTGATAGATAGATACTTCTCATTAGATGAAGAAAAAAGGCTTGTTTTCAGATTTGGAAGAAGGGCAGGCATATATAGATATTTAGATGATTTAAATGATGAACTCACATATTACAGACTCAAAAAAAACATTCAAGAGATGGAATCAAAAGAGCCCGGCAGTGTAGAAAAGACCTTATCCCTATTACTTGAAAATTACATTTAAAAACTTTTATAACAAAACTTTCTATTTCTTCAGCAAGTGTTTACTTTCACCAAAAGGATATACGGGAAATGTTTCGAATGCCATTATATCAATCCATGCTGCCCTGCTCTGAATGAGCCCCTTTTCATCCGTGTCTATTACATTTATTGCCCTGCAACCCTGTAAGTCGAGAAATTCACATATGACTTTTACACCATCAGGCCATTTCCAGTTTGCCCTTCTTCTTGCAACCTCTTTTTCATCTTCCGGTGCCCATGTACAGATATTCATGAAAAACATGGCAGCCTCCTTTCGATGAAGTTTATTTCTATTATGAAGTATAGCACAAAAAATATTTTTTGGTGGACTTGATGGCTTTCAATGTTGATAATTTTTATTAAAATACATATGTTTAAGAAACAGGCTATAAAAAATAAAAAGGAGGAGGTTTTTATGGTAGAGATAGGAGATATGGTAGGTGATTTTGAATTAAAGGACCATTTAAATCAATTGTTTAAAACAAAAGAACACAGAGGAAAAAAGATACTTCTTTCATTCCATCCCCTTGCCTGGACACCAGTATGCAGGGACCAGATGCTTTCCCTTGAAAAGAATTATGAAAGATTTCAAGAGAAAAATACAGTAGCCGTTGGGATAAGTATTGACAGTACCTTTACTAAAAAGGCATGGGCTGAGGCAATTGGCATAAAAAATACAAGGCTTCTCTGTGACTTCTGGCCACATGGCGGACTTGCCCTACGGCTTGGCATTTTCAGACATGCAGATGGTTTTTCAGAAAGGGCAAATGTGATCATCGATGAAAAGGGACAGGTAAAATTCATAAAAATCTATCCAATACCCGAATTACCTGATATAGAAGAAATATTTGAACATTTAAAATAGTATTTGTATGGCAGAAAAGATTGAGCTACCTATTACGGGTATGAACTGTGCTGCCTGTGCTGCAAGAATCGAAAGGGAATTAAATAAACTTGAGGGCATTAAAGAGGCAAAGGTAAACTTTCCTTTAAAAAAGGCAGAGGTTGTATTAGGCAAAGATGCTGATTTAAAAAATATTATAAAAACTATTAGGGACATCGGTTATGACGTTGACATAGAAAGTGATATAACGGTTAGGGCTAAAAGGGAAGAAAAAGGGTTATTAAGAGATTTCCTCATAACCACATGCCTTGTCATACCTATAATGGTTTTTTCCATGTGGCCTGTCCTTCCGTATAACAACTGGATTTTACTGATACTAACCATACCCGTTCAGTTCTTTTTCGGTTTAAGATTCCATAAACCTGCAATTTTAAATATAGTGCATCTATCTGCTGATATGAATACCCTGATTTCCCTCGGGACAACCTCTGCCTTTTTTTACAGTCTGTTTGTTATTCTGTTCCCACAAAAATTAGCCTCTGCAGGAATAAAACCTGATGTATATTTCGATTCATGTGCAATGATAATTGCCATTGTGCTTTTAGGTAGATTTTTTGAATCCAAAGCAAAGACAAGGACATATTCCGCCATTAGGCTTCTATATGAACTGTCCCCTGATGAGTGTACTGTAGTAAAGGACGGAAAAGAAACAAAAATAAAAACAAATGAACTCGAAATGGGTGACATGGTGATAATAAAGCCCGGTGAAAAAATCCCTGCAGATGGCATTGTCATTGAAGGTAATTCATATATTGACGAATCAATGATCACAGGGGAAGGTATACCATCCTTTAAAAAAGAAGGCGATGAGGTCATGGCAGGCACCATAAACGGTAAGGGCGCTTTATTGATGAAGGCTACAAGGGTGGGAAAAGATACTGTTCTATCAAAGGTAATACGCCTTGTGGAAGAGGCACAATTCACAAAGGCACCTGTTCAGAGACTTGCAGATAGGGTAGCGGGGATATTCGTCCCTGTAGTTATATCAATAAGCATATTTACATTTATACTATGGTTCATATACGGTAACGACCCTAAAATAACAAACAGTTTACTTTCAGCTGTAAGTGTGCTGATCATAGCATGTCCCTGTGCTTTAGGCCTTGCAACACCTACAGCAATCATGGTATCAACAGGGATTGCAGCTAAATCAGGCATTCTCATTAAAAATGCTGCCTCCTTGGAGCTTTCCAGTAAGGCAAAATATATTCTATTCGACAAAACAGGGACTCTTACAGAAGGAAAGATAGAAATATCAGAGATAAAAACATATATGCCTTATACGGAAAAGCAAGTATTAACAGTTGCTTATAGCCTTGAGAGAATTTCAGAACATCCTTTTGCTGATGCATTGAGAAAAAAGGCAGAAGAAGCTGGAATAGAATACTTAAAAGTTAAAGAATTTCAAGCAATAACAGGAAAGGGAATAAAGGGTATTATAGAAGACAAAACATATTATGCAGGTAATTTGTCATTGTTCGAAGAAATTAACGGCCCCATAGACAATGATATCAAAGCCCAGTACTTAGAGTTCGCTCAAAAAGGAGGATCACCTGTACTGCTCTGGTATGACGATAAAATTATGGGAATTTTAAACTTTAAGGATAAAATCAGAGAGGAGTCGCAAAATGTAGTGAGTTTAATAAAAGAATCGGAAATTGAACCTGTTATGATCACAGGCGATAGTATGGAAGCTGCAAAGGCAATATGCAATAAAACTGGCATTGAAAGATACTACTACAGGATATTGCCTGATGAAAAGGCAAAGATTGTTGAAGATTATAAAAAAAAGGGCATCACTATTATGGTTGGGGACGGTATCAATGATGCACCATCCCTTGCAGTAGCCCATGTAGGCGTTGCCATGGGGAGAGGTACGGACATTGCTATAGAATCTGCCGATGTGGTGCTCATGAAGGGCAATCTATCAAAACTTTTAACTTTTTTGAAAATTTCAAGAAAAACCCTCACAATTATAAAGCAGAACCTTTTCTGGGCGTTTATTTATAACATTGTGGGGATACCTATTGCCGCTGGAATTCTCTATCCACATTTTGGCATCAGACTTGAACCCATGTTCGGTGCCATTGCCATGACGATTAGCTCCATTTCTGTAGTAACCAATTCCCTTCGCCTTAAAATGTTTAAAGAATAGATTATTTATTTTTCAGCAATTCTGTTTTTAATCTTTATCTAAAAAGGTTTTCGTAACACTATGGTACTATCTCTATCAGGGCCTGTTGAGATGATATCTATACCCACACCTAATAATTCTTCAAGTCTTTCAATATATTTTTTTGCATTTTGTGGTAATTTTTTGTATTCATTAATCCCGTTAATACTTCCTTTCCATCCTGGCATTTCTTCAAAAATAGGGGAACACTTGGCTAAATCATTGGTGGACATGGGGGGTATATCATACCTCTTCCCCCCAATTTCGTATCCTGTGCATATAAAGATCTTCTTAAAATTATCAAAGACATCGAGCTTCATCAAACAAAGCCCATTCACTCCGTTCAGCTTTATTGCCCTTTTTACAATTACAGCATCAAACCAGCCACACCTTCTTGGTCTTCCTGTTGTTGAACCGAACTCTCTGCCCACCTCCCTTATCTTATCCCCTATTTCATCTTTCAGTTCTGTGGGGAAAGGTCCTTCCCCTACCCGTGTGGTATATGCCTTGCAAATGCCCAGTATGCTATCAATACATGTAGGTGGCACACCTGAGCCAGAAGCGATGTTTCCTGCCACAGTGTTTGACGATGTAACATAGGGATATGTGCCATGGTCTATATCAAGGAAGGTTCCCTGGGCACCCTCAAAAAGGATCTTTTTATTTTCTCCTATGGCTCTTTGGAGAAAATCTGCAGTGTCAGCCACATATTTCTTTAAAAGTTTTCTAAATGGTGCATATTCATTTATTATATCCTGTATCTTGAACCCCTCTTCACCGTAATACTTCTCGATTATAAAATTTTTTATCTCAAGATTCTGACTTAACCTCTCTTTGAAAACATCTTTATCCATAAAGTCTATTACCCTGATACCAGATCTACCCGCTTTATCTTCATAGGCAGGACCTATACCTCTGCCAGTAGTGCCAATTTTCTTTTTTATCTTTGATTCCCTTAAAACATCAAGTTTCTTATGATAAGGCATAATAAGGTGTGCATGTCCGCTCACCATAAACCTTTTATCATCTTTAATAAAACCTTTTGCCTTTAACTCTAATATTTCCTTCTCCAGTACAAATGGGTCAATAACAACACCGTTTCCTATAATACAGTAATTATTTTCATGGAGTATCCCTGAAGGCACAAGATGTAGGATTATCTTTTCTCCTCTTACAACAATGGTGTGACCCGCATTTGCACCGCCCTGATATCTTACTACAATATCTGCATCTTTGCTTAATAAATCTATTACCTTTCCTTTACCTTCGTCTCCCCACTGAAGACCAACCACTCCGATATTAGGCATATTATATTCCCTTTGCTATCTTATGTTTTGTTTTTTCTACTTCATAATATAATGGCTCATCAAAATCAAGAATAAAATCAAAAATGTTTATGATTTTCCGTTACCACCTTATAACAAGAACTCTTGACTGTTTGTTGTGTTATATAGTAATGAACTTATAGCTTCTATGAGGGCAATTATAGGCGGTTCCTCTCTGTTTCATTCCCATATCTTTGATGGATGGAACGAAAAGAGGGTAAAAACACCTTATGGTGATGTTCTAATAAAAATAAAGAACAATCGCGCTTTTATACAACGACATGGTTCACCTCCTGTGGCAGCCCATATGATAAACCACAGGGCAAATATATGGGCATTAAAGAAAATAAAAACAGAAATGGTCATTTCCATAAATTCTGTGGGTAGCCTTAAGTTAAGATTAAAACCTGGTTGCTTTGTAGTACCCCATGATTTTATCTCATTCTGGGATATACCAACATTCTATGAATATGAAATGAAAAATATTGTACCTGTAATGAACGAAGGTGTAAGGGATTTCATAATAAAGACAGCTGAAGAGTTAAACTTTTTCTATGTAAAAAACGGTGTTTACATCCAGACAAAGGGGCCGAGGTTCGAAACCAAGGCGGAGATAAATATCTTGAAAAGATTCGGAGATGTTGTGGGTATGACAATGGCTTCAGAAGCCACCTTGAGTATGGAAGCAGATATCCCATATGCAAGCCTGTGTTCCATTGATAATTACTGTAACGGTATCGCAAAGACACCTCTTACCATGGAAGAACTGGAAAAAAACTGGAAGAAAAACTTAAAACACATTGAAAGATTTATAGAAAAAATAATAGGGTAAAAAACTTACTAACCAGATGAAGGGGTATTCGAATGGACATACTTATCAAAGATGTGATACTCTACAATGAAACAAAGGATATATTCATCCAGGATGGTAAAATCACAGAGATTTCCAATAACTCTACCAGAAAGGCAGATAAAATAATAAACGGACAAAATAAGGTGGCCCTTCCTTCATTTATAAACGGTCATACCCATGCGGCAATGACCCTTTTCAGAGGGTATGCCGATGATTTGCCCCTAAAGTTCTGGCTTGAAGAAAAGATATGGCCCCTTGAGGCAAAACTTACAGAAGAGGATGTTTACTGGGGCACAAAACTTGCCTGCCTTGAGATGATAAAAAACGGTATTACCGTGTTTAACGATATGTACTGGCACTGGGAGGCAACGGCAAAGGCAGTGTGTGAGATGGGTATAAGGGGTTTTATAAGTGGGGTCTTCATAGATATGTTCGATGAAAAAAAATCGGAAAAAGAGATAGAAGAAAATATTAGATTGTTTGAAATTTCAAAAAAATATACACCTCATGTTAAATTTGCATTAGGCCCCCATGCTGTGTATTCAGTTTCGAAAAAAAGTCTTGAGTGGGTTAGGGATTTTTCTGAAAGATATAATATTATCATACACATGCATCTCCTTGAAACCCAGGATGAGATAAAGTTTACAAAAGAAAGATACGGTCAAACACCGGTGGATTTTCTGAACTCCATGGGCATGCTCTCTGAAAGGTTCATTGGCTGTCATGGATGCTGGATGGAGGAACATGACTGTGAGATCTTTAAAAAAAAAGGTTCAAAGATAGTGCATATGCCTGTATCCAACTTAAAACTCGCTGTTGGGCGTGTTGTCCCGCATTTTTTATTCAAAAAAAACGGGGTTAAATACTGTTTTGGTACTGATGGCTGTGCATCAAATAACCATCTCGATATAATAGAAACGATCAAATTTGCATCCCTTCTTGCAAAGTTCTTTACCCATGACCCCACAATGTTACCCGCAAAAGAGGCCTTTGACCTTGCCACAAAGACAGCGGCTGAGATCTTTTTCCTTGGAGACTGGCAGATAAAGGAAGGCAATTCCCCTGACATAATTTTAATAGATTTAAATAGACCGGAGTTAACACCATGTTTTGATATATATTCTAACATAGTATATGCTTCAAACGGATATGTGGTAGATACAGTGATCTCTATGGGCAGGGTTATTATGGAGAATAGATATGTGCAAAACGAAGAAGAGATCATCAGACAGGCAAGAAAAACTGCCGAATCATTGATCAAAAGATGAAATTTATCTGTGATGTAATGTTAGGTAGGCTTGCAAGATATTTACGGATTTTTGGTCTTGATGCAATCTACATAAGAAAATATGAAGAAATACCCCATTTATTAGATAAGTCAAAACAATATTATTTTTTTACAAAACGTACAAAAAATCTGCCTGAAGGTTCTGTTTTAATAAAATCAGATCACATAAATGAACAGTTGATAGAGGCCCTACCTTTCATAAAACCTTTTTTGGAAGAGAAACTGTTTTTTTCAAGGTGTCTTGAGTGCAATGCAATATTAAAAGATGTTGAAAAGTCCGACGTAGAAGGCCTTGTCCCTGAATATATATTTCATACCCATGTAGAATTTAAAAAATGCCCATCATGTAATAAAATCTACTGGGCAGGCTCTCACATAGAACATATGGAAAAATGGATAGATGAGTTTTTGAATTTACACTAAAAAAAGGTATAAATTCCAAATTTAAACGCCATTCATGAAAAAAGAAAAAGTCCTGTTTAATAAAATTGTTAAAACACTGAAAGATTATCTAAAGGAAAAGACCCCTATAATTACAGAGTTGGCTCAAAAGAAAAACAGAGACCCTTTTGTCGTCCTTGTAGGGACCATATTGAGTCTGCGAACCAGGGATGAGACGACAGAAAAGGCAATGGAAAGGCTTTTTAAAAAAGCAATGACACCAGAAGACATCTTAAAATTAACTGATGAAGAGTTAGAGCGACTCATATACCCTGTTGGTTTTTACAGAAACAAAACAAAAACAATTAAAGAGGTCTCAAAAACAATCATAGAAAAGTATCACGGAAGGGTCCCTGATGAAATAGAAGAACTGTTAAAGATTAAAGGAATAGGAAGAAAGACAGCAAATCTCGTTATAACAGAGGGTTATGGAAAACCTGGTATCTGTGTGGACACCCATGTCCACAGAATCTCCAATAGACTCGGTGTAATAAGGACTAAAAATCCCCATGAAACAGAGTATACTTTAAGAAAGATACTTCCGAAAAAATACTGGATTATCTATAATTCTCTCCTTGTAACATTTGGTCAGAATATATGTAAACCTATATCCCCGCATTGCACCATATGTCCTTTAAACGATATATGTAAAAAAGTAGGTGTGACTGTAAATAGATGACAAAAGCCTTAATGCACACCCTTTGCCTTATAATATTATGTGTGTTATAATCAAAAAAAATAGCCCTTATGGGAGGTAAGTTTTGAATACAACAAAAAATACTGTATTTAAAATCACTCCAGGCCTAAAAAGAGAGATAATAAAGATAATAGATGAGCGCATAAGGCAGGCCCATGTAACAAAAGAGGATTTTAGCGAGCTCAAGGCAATAGTAAAAGATCTGGGTATAAAAACCGCTGAACTTGCAGAGGCCCAGAAGAGAACTGAGGAAAGGGTAGAAGAGCTCGCTCAGGCCCAGAAGAGAACTGAAGAAAGGGTAGAAGAACTAGCTCAGGCCCAGAAGAGAACAGAGGAAAGGGTGGAAGAGCTCGCTCAGGCCCAGAAGAGAACTGAAGAAAGGGTGGAAGAACTCGCCCAGGCCCAGAAGAGAACTGAGGAAGCCCTTACTATACTTACAAGGGAACATGGCATTACAAGAAAGATGTTGGGTGGTCTATCCCTCACAGTAGGTTACAGACTCGAAGATGAGGCATTTAAGGCACTCCCCCAATTGCTATTAGAGAACCATGGTATTACTGTTAAGGGCAGACTAAAAAGGGCTTTTATAAAGGATAAAAAAAATAGAGACATTGAG
>JAOAFK010000133.1 GCA_026416315.1 Syntrophorhabdaceae bacterium
GGTTTATCTCCCAAGATAACAAAAGAAATATATGGTGTTATATCAAAACTTCGCAAAGAAGGTGTAACAATTCTTCTGATTGAGCAGAATGCCACCCTGGCACTAAAATATAGTGATAGGGGTTATGTAATTGAAACTGGAAGGATTGCCTTACAGGGCAGTGCAGAAGAGCTTCTTGGAAATGAACTTATTAAAAAGGCATATCTTGGTATGTAACAAGATATAAATCCATGGAGATGGTGGACTTATGGAAAAGATGATTATTACAGTAGGTGTAACAGGTTCAAGAATTACACGAAAGCAGACACCTTATATACCCATACTGCCTGAAGAAATTGCTGCATCAGGGATTGAGGCATGGAGGGCCGGTGCATCGATCCTTCATATCCACGTAAGAGATCCAAAGACAGGACTTGGCACACAGGATATTTCCTTATTCAAAGAGGTGGTGGACCGCATCCGGTCTGAAACAGATGCGATACTGTGTTTAACAACGAGTGGGATACCTGGAAGAAATCTACCTATTCAGGAGAGGCTTCAGCCCCTTGCCCTTAATCCTGAACTCGTATCCTTTGACGCAGGTTCTGTGAACTTAAATGAAAATGTCTTTCTCAATCCACCAGAATTTCTTGAGGCACTGGCTAAAGAAACCCTTGAAAGGGGAATCAAGCCTGAACTTGAGGTCTTTGATACCGGTATGGTGTACACCTGTATACGGTATCTTGAAAGGGGTCTTTTGAAAAAACCGCTGCATTTTCAATTTGTTCTCGGGACAGTGGGTGGTATGCCAGCAACAGCAAAATCCCTTCTGTATATGACAGAGATTATCCCCGAAGGTTCTACTTGGTCTGTTATAGGCACAGGTGCTGGACAACTCCCCATGGCAGTGCTTGCTATGGTGATGGGTGGTCATGTGCGTGTGGGACTTGAGGACAATATCTACTATTCAAAAGGTGTCCTTGCAAAGAGCAATGCAGAACTCGTTGAGCGCGTTGTCAGGATTGCAAAGGAATACGGTCGTGAAATTGCAACCCCTGATGAAGCAAGAAAAATCCTGAATCTAAAGCCATAAGCTAAAGCCATGAGCGTCTTAATGTTGAGGGGTTTATAGCCAAATTTTTAGAAAATAAAATGGGTGGGTGAAGGGTTTCGAACCCTCAACCCCCAGGTCCACAGCCTGGTGCTCTAACCGTTGAGCTACACCCACCGTTTAGGTTTTAATAGCATAATTGGGTGACAAAGTCAAACATGTGTGTTTATCGTTGATTTATATACATCTTTTATGATTTATTACCATTATGATTGAGATTATCCGAGAAAAGCTGAAACATTATGAAGCCCAAAGGATTGAGTCTTCCAATTTTATGTGCGCAGGTGTTATCATACCCTTGTTTGAAGAAAGAAATGAGGTTTTTATAGTTTTAACGAAAAGATCCGAAAAGGTAAGGTTTCACAAAGGTGAGGTTTCATTTCCTGGAGGGATGTGTGAGGAGGATGATGGCGATACATTAAATACAGCCCTAAGAGAATGTTGCGAGGAGATAGGGGTAAAGAAAAAAGACATAGAAATCCTGGGTAGGCTCGATGATATGATCACATTAACAGGTTTTGTTATTACACCTTATGTTGGTGTGATACCTTATCCGTATGGATTTAAAACGAATCCTGATGAGGTGGCATATCTTATATTTTTTCCCATTAAAAGGCTTATGGAGGTAAGACCAGAGATGGAATCTGCCAGTTATGATGGCAGATTCGAGATGGTGCCGTCCATTTATTACAATGGAGACAGGATCTGGGGTGCTACCTGCAGAATACTCATGAGGCTGAGGCATATAATAGGGGATGGCAAGGTTTAATCTAAAAGTTCTTCTTATACTATCATTAGGACATCTTGTTACAGATATATATCAGGGTGCCCTTCCCACAACACTTCCATTTCTTAAAGAAAAACTCTCCCTTTCATATACGATGACGGGTTTTATCCTCATGATGGCAAATTTCACATCTTCAATCCTACAGCCCCTGTTTGGCTTCTATTCAGATAAGAAGGAAAAGGCCATACTTTTGCCCTTAGGTGTACTGGCAGCAGGCATCGGCTATTCCCTTTTGTCCTTACCCAATAACTACATCATGGTATTATTTCTTGTTGTTATAAGCGGGCTTGGAATAGCAGCATATCATCCTGAAGGTTATAAGACTGCCCATTTTTTTACAGGAGAGAAAAGCGTCACGGGTATGGCTGTTTTCTCCGTGGGAGGGAATTTCGGCATTTCTTTAGGGCCTATAATTTCAATCTATTTAATCCACCATTTCGGATTTTCATATCTTCCTTTAATGGCTATTATAGCCATTATATGCACGGCAATTATAATAAGTCAGAAGAGTACAATTGCCATCCCGAGAATTGAACATGACAGAAAGAGAGACTCTTTAGAAAAACCACCTACCGGGACATATCTTTCTCTTTTTATTGTAACTTTAGTGGTTATTATGAGGTCATGGACACAGATGGGGCTTTTATCATATATCCCCTTTTATTATATAAACTATCTAAAAGGTGACCCCCTTCTTGCAGGTAGACTTGTCTTTGTCTATCTTCTCTGCGGAGCCATAGGAACACTCATTGGCTCACCTTTTGCAGATAGATGGGGACACAGATTTTTCTTAAGATTGACCATGTTTCTTGCTACCGTGACTTTGCCTTTAATATTCGTTCCTTTTATTCAGGAGAGCATTTTATTGTATTTTGTCCTCGGGCTTCAGGGAATGCTTATGATATCCACATTTTCTGTAACGGTTGTGATGGCCCAAAAGCTTTTGCCGAATAGACTCGGTGTTGCTTCAGGGCTCATGGTGGGATTTGCCATAGGAACAGGTGGTATAGGTGTGACCCTTCTTGGTATCGTGGCGGATAATTTCGGTGTCCCCGCTGCCCTGAAATCCATATGTATCCTTCCTTTGATAGGCTTTATATTGAGTTTGATCGTAAAATACAAAGAAAAGTAATAATCAATCAGTATGCAAAAAATAAAGCCCGTAATCTCCATAATTGGCAGGCCCAACGTTGGTAAATCAACACTTTTTAATAGAATACTTGGCTACAAAAAGGCCATCACTGAAGATACGCCTGGTGTAACACGGGATAGAAATTACGGAGAGTTTGAATATTATGGCAATTTTTATGTGCTTGTGGATACAGGTGGGTTTGATTCTACTTCACAGGAGACAATTACAGGAAAGATAAGGGAACAGATTGAAGCCTCTTTAAAGGAGTCACAGGCTATAATTTTTTTGCTTGATGTTAAAGATGGTCTTATTCCTGAAGACATAACTATATATGAAAACTTAAGAAGATTGAACAAACCATTATTCTGTGTTGTAAACAAGGTAGATTCAGGAAAAAGGGAACTATCCCTCGGGGAATTTTATGAATTAGGTGTAGAAAGGCTTTATCCAATTAGTGCCTTGCATGGCATAGGGGTGGATGAGCTTCTTGAGGATATAGCTTTTGAAATAAACAGGAATATGATTTTCCATGAAGGAAAAAGAGGCGAAGAGAAAGAAAAAGAGAGCATAAAAATAACATTCGTGGGTAGGCCTAATACAGGCAAATCATCTATTGTGAACAAAATTTTGGGTTCTGAAAGGATGATTGTAAGTGAAATCCCGGGTACAACGAGGGATGCCATAGATACTGAGATTGAATTCATGGACAAAGGTATCATTCTCATTGATACAGCTGGTCTGAGAAAAAAAAGTAAAATTGTTGAAAAGACAGAGGTGTATTCTGTGGCAAGTGCCATAAAAAGCATAGAAAGGGCTGACATTGTAAATCTTATCATAGATGCAAAAGAAGGAGTGAGTCATCAGGATGGCAGTATTGCCCATACTATTGCATCAAGGGGTAAGGGTTTATGCATTGTTTTAAATAAGTGGGATCTTGTGGAAAAGGGAATTACAGAAGAAGAAATTAAAGAAATGGTGATGGAAAAGATACCCCATGTTTCGTACTGTCCTGTGGTTGTTACCTCTGCAAAGACTGGCTTGAATATAGAGAAGATATTGGAAACAGATCTGGAGATCTATAAAGAGCTTAAAAAGAGGGTACCCACATCGGAACTGAATAGATCATTTAATGAGATTACAAAAGAGGTAGGTCTTTCATATATTAAAGGCAAGCATGTTAAGATTTTCTATATCCATCAGCAAAAGATCATGCCACCCACTTTCATACTCTTTTCAAATCATCCTGAACTCATTCCAGAGCATTATAAAAGATATATTGAAAACGCTTTAAGAAGGTCATTCGGTTTTGTCGGTGCACCCATCAGGCTTATATTCAGGAAGAAAAGATAATGTCTTTAAAAACAATAGGTTAATGCATTATTGAAACTGGTGCGAGTTTTTATTTGACAAGGAAAAATAAGGTAATTAAAATTGTTCTATCCCATGACAAAAAGAAAAAAGACACGTCAGATCTATATCGGTAATGTTTCTATTGGTGGCAGCAGCCCCGTGGTGGTACAATCCATGTTAAAAACAAACCCTGAAAACCTTGAGGAAACACTTAAGCAGACCCTTGAACTCAAAAGGGCAGGGTGTGAACTCATAAGAATTGCCCTGCCATATGAGGATACATGCAGGGTTATACCTTTTTTGAAGAAAGAGACGGATGTGCCGTTGATCGGTGACATCCATTTCAATTATAAGATTGCCATAAAGGCCATGGAAGCAGGGATAGATGCCATAAGGATTAATCCTGGAACCATAAATAATGTACAGAAGGTAAAAGAAATTATCAATGTTGCTATAGAGACAGACACACCTGTGAGGATCGGGATAAATATTGGCTCCCTTGAAAAAAGAATATTGAAAAAATACACGCATCCCAACGCAGATGCTATGGTGGAAAGTGCCCTGTATTATATCAAAATGATTGAAGACATGGGCTGGCAGAAATTAAAGGTTTCTCTGAAGGCATCTGATGTTCAACAGACTATATCTGCATATGAAAAATTTTCAAAAAAATCAGACTATCCACTACATATAGGGATTACAGAGGCAGGGCCCATATTTTCAGGGGCCATTAAATCTTCCATTGGTATAGGCATTTTACTTTATAGAGGCATTGGTGATACAATCAGGGTATCCCTCACTGGAAATCCTGTTTATGAGGTTATAGCTGCCTATCATATATTGAGAAATCTTGGCATAAGAAAAAGAGGTGTTAATATAATCTCATGTCCTACATGCGGTAGATGCAAGACAAATATAACAGACATCGTTGAAGAATTTGAAAAAGAGGTGGCCTATTTCGATTTACCACTAAATGTAGCAATAATGGGTTGTGAGGTAAATGGCCCTGGCGAGGCAAAAGAGGCAGACTTAGGCATTGCCTTTGGTAATAATAAGGCAATATTATTTGCCAAGGGAAAAGTGATTAAATCTGGCATACCAAAAGAGATGGCCCTGGATTTATTAAAAGAGGAGATGCATAATTTAATCCCCTCTGCTTAAAATTAACCGAACTTACCTGTGAGATATTCCTCTGTCCTTTTGTCTTTTGGGACAGTAAACATTTTCTCAGTGGGGCCGAACTCTATGAGTTCCCCGAGATATATGAAGGCTGTAAAGTCAGATACCCTTGCTGCCTGGGCAATGTTATGGGTAACAAGGAGCATGGTTACACTCTGTTTTAATTCTACTACAAGTTCCTCTATATGGGCTGTTGATTTGGGATCAAGGGCGCTTGTTGGTTCATCAAGAAGTAATATTTCAGGGTTCATGGCAAGGGCACGGGCAATACATAATCTCTGTTGTTGCCCCCCTGAAAGGAACGTGCCCTTCCTGTGGAGGGCATCCTTTACCTCATTCCATAAGGCAGCACCCCTTAAAGAACGCTCCACTATATGGTCAGCCTCTTCTTTTTTTAGTTTTATTCCATTGAGTTTATAACCTGCAATTACATTATCGTATATGCTCATCATGGGAAAAGGATTGGGCTTTTGAAATACCATGCCTATCTTTCTTCGTAGGGCAATAGGCTCCATGGCATATATATCCTGATTTTTTAGATAGATACTGCCTGAAACCCTTGCATCTGGTATCAATTCATGCATCCTGTTTATACATCTTATAAGGGTGGTCTTTCCACACCCAGAAGGCCCCATAAGGGCAGTGATCCTGTTAGGCGAGATCTTGATATTAATATTTTTTAATACCTGATTTTCTCCGAAAAAAGCAGAAAAATTCTCAACAGTTAGAATTGGACTTTCCATTTTGCAGATACACCCCTTGCTATTAAATTGAAAGTAAGGACTATCATAACCAGTATGAATGATGCACCCCAGGCAAAGCTATGCCACTCTGGATATGGACTCATGGCATAATAAAATATACGATAGGGAAGGGAATCAATGGGTTTGAAGATATTATAATTTAAAAACTGATTTCCAAATGCAGTAAACAGAAGAGGCGCTGTCTCGCCTGTTATTCTTGCAACACTTAAAAGGATACCCGTGAGAATCCCACTTAAACCCGTAGGGAGAATAACCTTAAGAATTGTTTTATAATAAGGCACTCCGAGGGCTAAAGATGCCTCTTTTAAATGATATGGAATCAATTTTAAGGTCTCTTCTGTTGATTTTATAATTACAGGAAGCATCATAATGCTCAATGCAATACCACCTGATAGGGCTGAAAATCCCCCAATGGGTGCCACAACCCATAGATATGTGATTATGCCTATTACAATTGAAGGTGTGCCCTGAAGTACCACTATACAGAGATTTATAACATTTGCCAGTCTTCCTTTACTCTTTTCAGCAAGATAAATACCTGCTGATATACCAAGGGGAATGGAGAATATACTGGATAGAATGATAAGCATGAGGGAGCCGACAATTGAATTAAAAACACCGCCTCCGCTTTCACCGATGGGGCGAGGCAACTCTGTTAAAAAGCTCCAATTTATAACAGATATACCGTTTTTTGTTATATGGAATAAAATAAGAAGTAATGGAAGAAAGCTTACAATGGAGAAAAATATAACGAGATATTTAAAAATTCTGTCTTTTATTATTCTTGTTTTTAATGATGTTTCTTTTTTATTGATTATATGTTCGCCAATTATCAATGATGAAGGAAAGGGTATTATCTTA
>JAOAFK010000138.1 GCA_026416315.1 Syntrophorhabdaceae bacterium
TTCTCTAATTAATTCTTCAAGGTTCATTGTTATGATATTATATTTTTTATAGAATTCAGTATATTCCTGTATGTCATATACAATGATTTTACATTCAAAGGGTTCAAGGAGCCTCACAAGGTCTTTGCCGATATTCCCACACCCTATTATGCCTACAATTTTGCCTGTTAACTGCTGACCTTTAACCTGATACCATTTACCTCTCTCTATTTCATTTATGGCATATGGCACCCTGTGTAATAAAGATATCATAAAAGAAAGGGCAAGCTCAGCCACTGAGCGTCTATTAACACCTCCCTCCCAGCCAAGTAAAACATTGTGTCTTTCCATTGCATCAAGGTCTATCATATCAAGACCCACACCGTACTTGCTTATAACCTTCAGCTCTGGAAGGGCCGAAAAAATCTTTTCATCAAGCCTCTCAAGGGCAATAATTGCCCTTTCATGGCCCTTCAAAAAATCGATGAGTTCAGCACCAGATAGGGTTTTACCTGCATCGTTGAATTTTGTATGAGGATACTTTTCCAATAGCTCTTTTTTTAACACAGGATGATTTGAAAAAGATCTCGAGGCAACAGCGATTTTTTTAATGTTATTCATAATAATCTTTGAGAATTTAGATATTCAATACATGTCTTTTTAAACAGTTCGTCAAAAGGATGGATGAACGGGCTTATCTTTCCTTCTCTGTTAGGTGCGATAAACTTTATGTTGTCTTCTATGTTCTTTTTATCCTTTGAAATTGCCCATAAGAATCCATCGCTGTCAATATGAATATTTTTGTATGGAGCATAATTTTTTTCAAGTACTTGGTGCATGTTTTTATAGATGTTGAATTCTGTGAGTCCTAACCTATAGGCGACAAAATTGGCCATATCCATCCCCATTGATACTGCTATTCCATGAGGTATATTAAAATCCGTTGCCGATTCTATGGCATGGCCAAAGGTATGACCATAGTTCATTATATTTCTTGGACCTCTGTCGAACTCATCCAATTCAATTATAGCTTTTTTTATGATCAACGAGTTATAAATATATTTTTTCATAATCGAATCATCATTTATGAGATTCTCATAATCCAAAGCTATTTTTTCAAAGGATTCAGGTGAATCTATAGCATGAACCTTCAACATCTCTCCTATTCCTGAGCGTATTTCAGCATCAGTTAAGGTTTTCAAAAAATCAAGAGAAATGTATACCTCATCTGGAGGGGTAAATGTACCAAGGATGTTCTTAATGTTTCCCACATTTATGGAGCTTTTTGAGCCTATACATGAATCAGCCTGGGCAAGCAATGTGGTGGGATAAAAGTGCCACCTAAGACCTCTCATTAAGGTTGCCGCTATAAAACAAGTAATATCCTGTATAATGCCTCCTCCTACTGCCACTAAAATATGGTCTCTCCGTATATTTTTTGATATCAATTGCTCAATGTATAAAGGAAATTTATCAAGGGATTTGTTTTCCTCATTTGCTGTGATAATTAGGGCATTACCTGATGAGAGGATTTTATCCATCTTTTTTTCATAGAGATGGGCCACGTTTTCGTCTATTATAAATCTAAATTCTTTTAAATCCTTTTCATTTAAAGATACCAAGGAATCTTCCTTAAATATAACGGAATATTCACCTTTATATGATTTAATGATAATTTTATCAAACACGGGTATAACCACCATCTATGGCAATGTTCTGGCCACTGATGTATGTATTTTCAGGGCCTGCAAGCCAGACTACAAAAGCTGCAATCTCCTCTGGTTTACCTAAGCGTCCTATGGGTATCTTGGATACAATTTCTTTAATTCCCTCTTCACCGAGGACCTTTCTTGTCAATTCTGTATCTATTACACCAGGGGAAATGCAATTTGCGAGTATACCGTATTTAGCCACCTCCGCAGCTAATGCCGCTGTCATGCCATCAAGACCAAATTTACTGGCTGAATAAGAGGCTCTATATTCTTTGCTCACCTTTCCGAATATGGAACATATATTTACAATCCTTCCCCAGTTATTTTTTTTCATATATGGAATGACAGCCTGACAAAGAAGAAAGGGGACCCTAAGGTTAATTTGTTGAATATTGTTGAAATCTTCTATATTTATTTTATCAAATTCACTTATGATATTTATCCCTGCATTGTTGATAAGGATATCAATGTTCATGGTCTTAACTTTTTTTACAAAACCCTCTACTTCTTCATGTTTCAGAAAATCCACTTTGATATAATCAAATCCTTGGGGTACCTTAACATCTTCTTTTGTCCCTGTAATAATAACCTCGGTACCCTTAGATAGAAGCCTTTTGGCAATGGCATGGCCAATCCCTCTTGTCCCTCCTGTCACAAGGGCTCTTAATCCTTTATAATCTTTATTATTTTGCATTTTGCTCCATCTCTTTCTTTTTATAAGTTGAGCTGAAAATTTTTCCGAGTTTATACTGTAACCAGTTTGCCACAAGATGGTCTATAATGGTGTGAATATCTTCTACGGGGCCATATTCACCTCTTTTGGTATCCACATGGATAACAACATCACAGATATCCTTTAATTTTCCTCCATCAAAGCCCGTAAGACCCAAAACTTTACCCCCTTTTGATTTTACCCAGTTTGCTGCTGCGACAACATTTGGAGAATTTCCGCTTGCTGAAATCACAATAAGCTTATCCCCATCTCTATAATGGATCTTCAATTGGTTAACAAAGATATTTTCATACCCATCGTCATTTGCAATGGCTGTGATAAGGGAAGTATTATCAGTAAGGGATAATGCCTTAAAGGCCTTATCGCTTCCACTTTTTTTCAAAACATCCATACCGAAATCGTTTGCCATATGGGAGGCAGTGGCTGCAGAACCACCGTTGCCTGCTATAAAAATAGTATTCCCCTTCTCATAGGCATCTTCAAGTTCATATATAAACTGAGCGATTTTATTTTTATCGAGTTTTCTAAACAGAGCTGTAAGATAGTCGAGGTATTTTTCAGCAAAATCTTCAGGTCCAACGGATTCACTGAATATTCGTTCAATATTGTTCATTTATCACTCCTTTTTAATCAGGGTATTCTATGTTATATCTCTCTCTCCAAATCGGGTCAGCCCAGTAAATTTTATATACGAGCTTCATTGTTTCAAGGGCATCGGCGCTTGAACCATAGGTAATGTCTCTGTTGTTTATTATTGCCTCGGCAAACTCATCAATTTCTTCCTTCCAGGAATTGTCTTCTAAGTATTTTATTGTCTCCTGTTTAAGGGTGCCCACATCTGATTCGTCTCTTCTTCCTAATATTAACTGCTCTTCTCCATAGCTTTTTGAACCGGAAAGGATTCCTCGGAGTTCAAGATAACCTTCTGTTAGGGTGATCTCTAAAACAAATCTGTGCTGCCATTGCGTTGCACTGGAATGAAGCATGGCTATGCGTCCATGTCTATCAACCATTAAGGCATAGGCATTATCTTCCACATCATGATGCCAGTAAGTATTTCTGACGAAGCTCTTTACCTCAACAAAATCACCACAGAAAAGTCTCATCAGATCCACAAGGTGTATACCCTGATCAAGGAGTATCCCACCCCCTGCATATCTCCTTTCTGCCCTCCACCCACCAGAAAAGGGTATAATCTTACTTTTTCCATACACACCCCTCATATTGATAATGCTACCCATTTCACCTGACTGGATTATCTTTAAGGCCTCTTTTACAGAGTCATGGTATCTATGATTGAAGCCGTATTTTAACTTAAGTTTTGGATGTCTTTTCTCAACTTGAATGACATTTTTTATATCATTAACATCTCTTCCTGGAGGCTTTTCACAGAAAACATGGAAACCCCTTTCAAGCCCTGCAATTGTAGCTTCAGCAGCAAGGTAATTGGGTAAACACACAAAAAGGACATCAAGTTCTTCCTCCACGAGCTTTCTATAATCATTAAAAAAGAGGATGCCATCAGGTAAAACGCCATCCCTTGAGAAGGCTATATCGCTGACCGCAACTGTCTTAAGATAAGGATTTAAATCTATGAAGGCCCGCCTTCTTTTTCCGACAACTCCGTAGCCAGCAATACCTACCTTTAATTTTTCCATAATTTTATCTTTCTTTTTTCGCAATAACTCTCATATGGGAGCTGAAATTATACTTGCTTATCCAGTTCTGAAGTTCTCTTTTTGATGCTTCTGAACCATATCTTATAACTGTTTTGAAAAACCTCCCAGGATCAATACCTTCATTTATAAATCCACCTTCTATAATATCCCAATCAAGTTTGCCTGGCGTTGAGACTTCAATAACTTTAAATCCTGCTTTATCGAGGAGAAGTGAGACTGATTGGGGGTTGAAGAAATTCAAGTGGTGGGGAGGGGTAACGCTTTTTGACTTATCCCATAATAGCTGTATATCAAAACCAAGGCCGTTTAGGGTCGTAAGATAAAAATAGCCATTATCTTTCAAAAGGGAATATGAATTTTTAATAAAGTTATGGGGGTCATGTAAATGTTCTAACAATTCAAAAGAGGTCAGTAAATCAAACTGATAGTGTTCAGGGGCAATATCTTCAATTGGTGATTCAATCACATCGAGCCCTTTTTTTCTACAGATCTCTGCCATTTCATGGGACGGCTCAATGGCAATTGTCTTCGCAAATGGCCAGAACTTTTTAAGCTCTTCTAAAAATATGCCAAAACCCGCGCCTATGTCTCCAATTGTTCCTGTGTTTAATGCTAAAAATCTTTCACTAATATCCTGTGCCCGGGGCTTGAAAATTTTTTCCCTTCGTGCCTCTGTCATGGGCATAAAAAATTCATTTACCCAGAATCTTGTGGAAGGAGAGTCAATATAGATCTCCATGAGTTTTTCATAGGTGGGCCTTGGGTTCACATACAGGGTTTCACAATTCTTACAAAGCACATAAAAAAAACCATTTTTTTCAAACTGGGGTTCACTTTTTTCGCTGTCACAGCCAGGGCACGAAATATACTGAAATGTTGTTTTATCATTAAATATACGTTCTGCATCACTCCTTACAAGTTCAAGGTATCTATTCAGTGTATCTCTTTTTCTTATATCTTCTTCTTTCACGGGCTTTTGATTTATAAATAAGTTTTTATTAAGACATCCTTTTTTAACTTTTCTTCCACATATGAAACATCATCTGGAACGTCCACACCCGAAGAGATGAATTCTGTTCTTACCATCTTTATCTTTATGCCGTGTTCAAGGAGTCTGTTCATATCCACTGATTCTATTATTTCAAGGGGGGTTGGTTTCAGTTGGGTGTATTTTATTAACAGGTCTCGCTCAAAGAGTATTATACCGAGTTGTTTCCACATGGGGATTTTACCAGAATATTTTTTCTTTGACGGTATGGGCTCACGGGAAAAATAAAGGGCATAATCGTCTAAATCAAGAACTACTTTCACAACATTGGGATTGGTGAATTCTTCTTCTGTTTTTATTTCATTTATAAGGTTTGTGATTTTTATCTTTGGATCATCCATAACGGGTCTTATTAAATCGTCTATCATCTCAGGCATAACCATCGGTTCATCGCCCTGAATCATGGCAACATAATCTATTTTTTCATCTGTTATTTTTTCTATTTTTATAAGGGCCTCAGCACACCTATCACTTGCACGCTCATGGGTATCAGCGGTGATTATAGCCTTTCCACCTATGGATTCGATGTAGTCTGCAATCTCTCTGTCACAGGTGGCAACATATACATTTTTGAGGAGTTTTGCCATCTTGCTTCTGAAATACACATGGCCTATCATGGGCATACCGAGAATAGGCACAAGGGGTTTACCAGGAAAACGGCTTGAAGCCATACGGGCGGGGATGATACCTATAATATTCAT
>JAOAFK010000223.1 GCA_026416315.1 Syntrophorhabdaceae bacterium
TATCCATAAGTATTACATCAATACTTCCGTCTATACTTTGGAATGCCTTTTCATAGGAATCGTATGATTGAACATCGTATCCTTCTTCCTTTAAGGCCTCTTCAAGAAAAAATCTTACACCTCCATCATCTTCTATGATTAGAATTTTCCCGTTTATCCCGGCTCCATGAAATACTCCTTCCTGCCTTTTTTACCTTCAATTTTTAGGTAATCTCACAATAAATGTGGTGCCATTCTCGCCACTATCAATGAGTATATCACCGTTGTGCAGTTTCACATTTCTCATGGCAACAAAAAGGCCAATGCCTCTACCTTCTTTCTTTTTAGTGAAAAAAGGCTTAAACACATTCTCTCTGTCTTCTACATCTATCTTTGAATGTTCGTTATAAATCGAGATGGTTAGCTCCCTATCATTATTAACTGTTATTTTCACATAACCATTATCCCTTTCATATTCAAAGGCATTTTTTATTATATTGAACAGCGCCTGATAGATCTTTGTCTTGTCACCTCTGTATATTATAGGGGCCTTTTCATTAAAAATGCACGATACACCCTCGAATTGAACAGTCAAAGTATTGATGGAATCCTTTATCAAAGAGACCATGTCAAACTCTGTCTCTTCTATGGAATCATCTGTAAAATCAAGTATCTCTTTTGTAAAATCATCTATTTTTTTCGCAGAATCTAAAATAGTATCCACATATAAAAGCTCCTTCTCACCCTTTACCTTTGATTTTAAAAGTTCACTCATTCCTGTTATGGTGCTCAAGGGGTTTCTAATCTCATGGGCCATCATAAGGGACATGTAACCGAGGGGCACAATGTAGTCGAGTCTTTCCAGCTCTTTTTTTAGATGTGTTTTTTCAGGGCCATTGTCCTTTTTATCGAGCCTTGCAAGTTCTATAAGCTTTTCTATAATCTTATATACCTCCATCATCTGGCCTTTGGCCCTGCCTGCCTCTTCAAAAAATATGTTCTTCTCTATTTTCTTTATCAAATCTTTTATGGGTTCAGTCATGGCAAGGATTATAAAAAAAGAACAGAGGGCTGTAAAAAATGATACCCCCATCACCCACATAAAAAAATGCCCTGTATCCATCTCATGGGTCCTTACTGCAATGGTGGCGGATAGTATGCTTGATAAAAATACGAGTAAAGGTATGATGATATTTAAACTATATCTTAAATTTTCAGGGTTTTTTATAAATTTCATCCACCACCCCTTATAGCACTCATCATATTCCACCACGGCATGAATATGGCAAGGGCCATAAAAAGTACCATGATGGAAAGTCCTGCTGTAAGGATAGGCTCAATCCATGCTGAAAGCCTACCCACAGAGTATGTAATCTCCCTGTCATAGTGATTGGAAACCTCTTTCAGCATCTCTTCAAGGGAACCTGTACTTTCACCTGTGGATACAAGATGAATGACAAGAGGTGGAAAAATACCTGCATCTTTAAGGGGTTTTGTTATGCCTTTTCCTTTCTCAATCTTTAGACCTACTTCGTCTATCTTTGAAGATATGTATGCATTTCCAACCGTTTTGGATACTATCTCAAGGGCCTTTATCACGGGTACACCGGATCTGATCATGTTTTCAAACATGTTGGCAAACCTGCTCATATATATTTTATGGAGTATCTCGCCTATTAGTGGTAGCTTTAATTTGGCCCTATCCCAGTTAAGTTTGCCGCTTTCAGTTTTAATGTAAAAGAAAAATAGTATTATTAGAAGAACAATCCCGCCGAATATAAATAAACCGTACTGCTGTACCACATCGTTTATAAGGATCATTATCCTTGTAGGTAAAGGTAACTCTACCTTTGCGCTTTTAAAAAGGGGAACAAATCTGGGTATTACAAATGTAATAAGGACTAAAAATGCAATTACAAGACTTACAACCACCATGATGGGATATCTCAGGGCACTCTTTATCATCTCTTTTGTCTTTAACTGGAATTCGAGCATTGCAATAAGCCTTTCAAGGACATCCTCAAGGACACCGCCTATCTCCCCAGCCCTGATCATACTTATATATACCTCAGAGAATACAGAAGTATGCCTTGACATTGCTTCAGAGAAACTTTTTCCCCTGTCTATGTCCATATAGATATCTCTTATGATTTTTTTAAGCCTCTCCTTTGTTGTCTGCTCTTCAAGGGCCTTAAGACCTGTTATCAAAGGTATCCCTGCCTTGATGATGGTCTGCAACTGTCTTGTAAAGAAAATGAGGTCATCATAGGTGATTTTCTGATATGTTCCTAATGCTTTTAAAGAAAAGGCATGGATACTATCTCCCCCACCTTTTAATACTTTTACAGAAACAGGAATTAAATTCAGATTATCAAGTTGTGTATATACAGACCTTATATCATCCGCTTCCACATTACCTGTTAAAAGGGCCCCCTTTTCATCTCTTGCCTTATACGTATATATTGCCATAAATTTTAACCTTTCACATTTCCTGCCTAATTATTGTTTAAGATTTTGAAATTTATTTAGGCTCATTTCAATCTAACTGTGTTAGGGTCATTGCCTCCTCAATGGTTGTGATACCGAGTATAGCCTTTCTTATGGCATCGTCTTTTATTAGTGTCATACCGTTTTCTAATGCCTTATTTTTTATCTCCTCACTTGATGCCTTTTTTATGACAAGCTCCCTTATATCATCATCTACTATCAAAACCTCAAAAGCACCTACCCTGCCTTTATAACCTGTGTTCCTGCATGCAGGGCAACCCTTACCCCTGTAAAAGGTAACCTGTTCTTTAATGCCTATGCTATTTAAGACTGTCATAGATGGATAATATGCCTCCTTACATTCTTCACATATCCTTCTTATGAGTCTCTGGGCAATTACACAGGTTACAGATGAGGCAACAAGAAAGGGCTCTATCCCCATCTCAACAAACCTCGTTAATGCCCCTGCTGCATCATTTGTATGAAAGGTGGAAAGAACTATATGACCTGTTAGTGCTGCATGTGTTGCAATGCTTGCTGTCTCAGCATCTCTTATCTCACCTACCATGATCACATCTGGGTCCTGCCTTAATATGGCCCTCAATCCTGTATCAAAAGTAAGGCCTGCCTTAGGGTTTATCTGGCTCTGGGTAATACCCTCTATGGTATACTCCACAGGGTCTTCAAGGGTTATAATATTTTTTTCAGGTGTGTTCATACTTGTTAAAATTGCATAAAGGGTTGTTGATTTTCCGCTCCCTGTGGGGCCTGTTGCCATAATAAAACCATATGGCCTTTTTAAAACATTTGTAATCTTTACCTTGTCTTTATCAAACAGCCCGAGCCTGTCAATACCATAAAGGGCAGAGCTTTTATCAAGGAGCCTCATCACTACCTTTTCACCAAAGATACTTGGAAATGTTGATACCCTGACACTCACTTCCTTCATGCCTTCCTGAATATCGAATCTTCCGTCCTGGGGTATCCGTGTCTTTGCAATATCCATACCTGACATTATCTTTATTCTTGAAACCATTGGTAAAAACATCTTTTTCTGTGGTGATGGAACCTCCCTTAATTTTCCATCAATCCTCATCCTTATCCTCATATCTTTTTCCATGGGTTCAATATGTATGTCACTGGCACTATCCTGAATTGCCTGGGATATGATGCTGTTTACAAGCTTTATAACCGGTTCATCTTCAATGGCCTCCACCACCTTTGCCTCTTCTTCTTCCTCCTCCTCCTCTTCTTTTTCCTCCATCCCCTTAATCATCTCTAAAGTCTCATGCATGATAGAGCGTGCGCCATAGTATTTCTCTAAGGCCCTCTTCATCTCACCTTCTGTTGCGATGCATGGTTCTAATTCAAGCCTTACTGTTTTAGAAATTTCATCCATGGCGTTTATATCAAGGGGGTCTACCATGGCGAGTTTTAACACATTAAAACGCCTTTCAACAGGTAAAACCATATATGTCTTGCATACATCTTCAGGGATAAGCCTTAAGATCTCCCTCGGTATATCAATTTTATCAAGACGGACAACAGGTATACCCAACTGTCTGCTGATTGTTTGAATAAGCTCATTCTCTGTAAGGAGACCCATCTTAACAATAATTTTACCTAACTTTTCACCATATTTTTTCTGCTCTAAAAGTGCCTTCTGAAGCTCAGCCTCTGTAATCTTCTGTGCTTCTATGAGGATCTCCCCTAATTTTTTTCTTTCTTTCAATGGCATTTAGTTGCTCCCCTTATCATTTTTTTAGATATTCACTGACATTTGCAATAAAATAGGCATCTTCCCATGCGATAAGCCTTTTTGATAATAAATCATTTAAAGATTGTTCCATGGTATGCATGCCGTATTCACCACCGGATTCCATAATGGAATATAACTGATAAGTTTTTGCCTCTCTTATTAAATTTTTTACAGCAAAATTTGTGACAAGGACTTCTGTCACTGGCAATCTCCCAGGCAGATTCAGTCTTCTTATAAGTCTTTGAGTTACAATTGCCTGTAATGTTATAGAGAGTTGGGAGCGTATCTGATTCTGTTGATGGGGTGGAAACACATCTATTATTCTTTCAATGGTCTGTGATGCCGATGTGGTATGAAGCGTTGAAAATACAAGGTGACCTGTCTCAGCAGCGGTTATGGCTGCCTGCATGGTTTCCATATCCCTCATCTCACCGATAAGTATCACATCCGGGTCTTGCCTTAAG